>NZ_VAUV01000011.1 GCF_005780165.1 Phragmitibacter flavus
AACGCCCCAGGTATTGGCAACCCATCATCATTAAGGGCTGAAGGCCCGCCCTATCGATCGATCATGAGTATCAGGAGACAGATAGATAGTCCGCCAATCAATATGAAGAGAGTTGGTCCAAAAACACCTCAAACTGCATTTCTCCATTTTTGGCCGAAACATCCCAAGGACGTTCGGTGTCAATAATGCAACGACTCCTCCCATTTTCATCAATCCACTCTCGAACCACCTCACAAGCGACAACACCCGGTAGTGGGTAGCAACTCTTTGCATCCAGAATCTCAGGCGTGAACACCGCATCTTTATCGATAAATGACCACTGATGCCCAAATGCATCGATAAGGACGCATTCGACAACACTCGGCTGGTGTTCCTCAACGAATCGGACAATCTGAACAGGAACGGTGTGCATGATTGTCCTACTGGTTGGTCGCAAACTAATGATTTGAACTCATTTGTTTTGAAACGACACATACACAATAACTCCGAAGGCCAGAGCAGAGGCCAGCAACGAGACGCCAGACGGCGCCATCGTGAAAGACTGGACGATCCCAATTACACCGACTGCGAAACAGCCGAAAACGGCCATTCCGGGAACCGCCGATAACTTGACTGATGGTTTTTGATCGCTGGACATAAATGATGCGGGCTCAACGTCCTTGTCTTGTTTCTGTGAACTCTGAATGGTTTGTAGCAACCAGTATAAATGGTAAGCCTATCGAAGATCAACGAATTAATCCCACCCGCCACTATCGCCTGTTGCCTCAAAAATTCTGACACCGGGGGCGGGTTGGGTGGGCGGAGGAAAAAATGTCGCTGACTCAAAAAGGATGACACCGGCACCCCATACTCATGCCGATGAGTCAAAAAGTGCAAAGCCGCAACCCCGCCGCCGCTTCATGGACCGACCTCGGCACCGACATGTTCAGCCCCTTCGTCGACACCCGTCCCATCGAAACCCCCGGTCAGCCCCAGGTCCTCGAATACCGCGCCTGCTACCTCGTCTCCGACCAGCCCACCCTCGAATGGAGCAGCGTCCTCGTCGTCACCGTAAGCCCTTCGTGATGTCAAACCACGCAAAACGCGTCATGTCGCGTCCCCCCCATCTGCGGTAGGGATGCGCTGCGTCGCGTCCCAAAAATCCCGGGGGCGGAGGCGGCACGTTAGGGACAGGATGAATGCAGGACATCCACGCCTCCTCCGCTCAATCCCATTTCGGACGCGACGCAGCGCATCCCTACCGTAACCAAAATCCGTCCACGGAAAAACATTTCACGGATTACAATTAGGCCCGATATCTAGAATCTGGACGTAACGCTTCACTTCTGCTGATATCGACCAAACATTTTCCCAGGTAACCGATGCCATGGCCCAATAATATCGCACCAAGAATCTACTGGTTCATCAATCAGGCTGACCCCAAACTTTGGGTGTAACATAACCACCAGGTTTGTCTGCCGATTTTGGAGGCACTGCCTGTTTCGCCAATTCATCGTAACGCGCCTGGAGATCCGCCAGCTTTTCTGGATTTTCAGCAGCGAGGTTCTTATTCTCGCCAACATCTTCCGCCAAATGAAAAAGCTCTACCCCTGCTAAGGTCCGCCTTGCCTTGCGACCCCTCTGCCCTGGTTCATTCACCACCAGTTTCCAATCGCCGACTCTGATGGCTCCCCCTTGCGGGCTGGTGTTTAAAAGGATCTGTTCATGTGGGGAAGCTGCCCCTTCCGTCAGCACCGCCAATACATTCCTGCCATCCACCGGCAGCTTTTGGTCCAATGACGCCCCGCCAATTTTCAGCAGGGTCGGATAGAGATCCATAATATGAATGGGCTCCTCGATCACCGATTGCTCCTTGATCTTCCCTGGCCAGCTGGCAAAGGCCGAGACCCGCACACCCCCTTCATACACCGTTCCCTTTCCGGCCCGGAGCGGCCCATTGTCGGTCAGTTCACCAGGATTCGGACCACCATTGTCACTGGTAAAAATCACCAGCGTGTTGTCGCCAATGCCCGCATCACTTAGTGCCTCGCTGATCTTGCCCACTGCTGCATCCAGTGACGCCACCATGCCTGCATAGGTCCGGCGCTTGGGCTTCAAGTGGGCATACGGCTCCTCAAAATGCGCGGGCACTTGCAGCGGAGCATGAACCCCATTGAAGGGCACATAAAGAAACAGTGGCTTGCCAACATCGCGCTCCTTGATCCTGCGCACAGCCTCCTCAGCAATCAAATCGGTGCTGTAACCTTCGTCATGACTTACTTGATCATTGCGATGCCAGTCAAAACCACCTTCGCGATCATGCGTAAAATAATCGATCGCCCCATTGTAATGTCCGTATTGGTGATCAAATCCTCGCTTCGTAGGCAGATAGGCGGGCTCAAAATGACCAAGATGCCACTTGCCTGAAATCGCGGTTTCATATCCCGCCTCCTGCAAACCTTCAGAAAGCAGTCTTTCTTCCAACGGCAATCCATACTGGGCCCAAGGTCTCACCACCCCAACCTGGAAGCCATAACGAAAGGGATAACGCCCTGTTAGAAGTGCAGCCCGTGTTGGAGAGCAGACCGGCTGAACATAAAACTGGTTCAGCTGCGCCCCGGAACGGGCCAGCTTGTCGAGGTTCGGTGTTTTGATTTCACTGCCTCTCCAACCCACGTCATACGACCCCAGATCATCGGCCACCATCACCACGATGTTCGGTCGGGCTTCATGGTTGGGTGAAGGAGCTGCAGAATCTTTTGCCGCTGCCTTCGTCTTGTTTTTGTTCTTTCTTGTCTGCCCCTGCGGTTTGGCCGGTATCTCCTCGGCATCGTTGCCCGGCAAATGGGCAGCAAGCTGTGCTTTGATCCCTGCATGCTCAGGATCGTCAGCAAGATTGGTCCACTCATAAGGATCCTTTTTCTCATCATAGAGTTCCTCATCGCCATTTTGATAACGGATGTATCGCCAATCCTCCGAACGCACGGAGTGGTTGCCTCGAAGATAAGTGGTGATCGCCGGTTTGTCCCATTTGGCTGCGGGATCGGCGAGCAGTGGACGGATGCTGTCCCCTTCCACATGTGCAGGTTTTTCGATTCCGGCAAGATCGGTCAGTGTTGGATAAATGCTCATCAAATCCACGGTTCTCTCTGACACGCCACCCGCCTTGGTCAGCCCCGGAACCACCCAAATCAAAGGCGTCCTGGTCGACTCTTCCCACAGGGCAAACTTCCGCCAGTGACTCTTCTCGCCGAGGTGCCAGCCGTGATCGCCCCACAACACGATGATCGTGTTGTCCGCGTAGGCCGATCTGTCCAGGGCCTCCAACAAACGACCGATCTGCGCGTCCGCATACGACACCGTCGCGAGGTAAGCCTGCACCGCCTCCTTCCATCGACCCGATTCCAGCATGCTCTTGTGATCGCCCAGAGGTTTTGCCATTTTCAAACCTGCAGGAGGCACATCATCCAAATCACCCTCTTTGGTGGGTGGCAGCTCAATCTGATCCAGTGGATGCAGATCAAAATACTTCTTCGGCACATACCACGGCATGTGTGGCTTGTGCAGACCAATGGTCAACAAGAACGGCTTGTCATGCTTCCTGCCGAGTTGCTCGATCCCGTAATTGACGATGCCGTAGTCCTCAATGTCCTCATCTTTGGCATCCACTGCTCCGAATTTGATCCCCCCGACCCCGTCACTTCCTTCAGGCACCGGTTGTTTGCCCTTTTTGCCCTTCAAATAATCATCCCACTCTTCCTGCCGGTCAAAAGCGCCATGATAAATTTTTCCCGCACCGAGGGCTACATATCCCGACTTGCGAAAAGTGCTGACCAGCGTCTTGTCAGCATCAATGAACGGCCTCCAGTCATTGCGATTTTCATAAACGCCGGTTGTCGAAGGGCGCATGCCCGACATCAATGCCGCCCGCGACGGATTGCAGGAAGGTGATGCCGTGTAACTGTGCTTAAAACTCACCCCACGGGCAGCCAGTTTATCAATGTTTGGCGTGATGGTTTGTTTGTTTCTTCCCAAATAACCCACCCAATGATTCAAGTCGTCCACCGCAATGAACAGCACGTTGGGTTTTTGCGCACCAACCCCCTCCGCAAATAGCGGGAGGCCGATCAACAAGAAAAAAATGGCGGAGAGGAATCGAAAGCGCATGGCGGCTGAATAACGATCAAAAACCAAACATCCTTCATCACAATGGAGCATTGTGAGAATTCGGATCGGCCTGGCCAACCCCCGCATTCGCCGACGCCTGTGCAGTGACATTGCTTGCAAGACTCTCCAAACCATAGCCTCACGTTTTCTTTCGTGCTAGTGATGGCCAATCCATCACAGAACAACCGAATCACATGCCTGCCTCCTTTTCACTCACCCGCCGCGCTGCCCTGGCTGGACTCTTCACGGCTGCCGCGACTCCAGGTTCGATGCTGCATGCGGCTGAGGTTGCGGCGACCATGGATGAACTGGCAAAGATTGCGGATGCACCGGTGTTGCAGCTCGATTTCATCAAGCAACCAGTGGTGGTGGAGTCCATCGAACTGCTGCGGAATGGCAAACACTGGCTGCTGCGCACGCGCTCGAAGGACGGACTGGAGGTCATCACGGTGCCACATCAAGATAAAATGGCGCTCGCGTGGCCGCTGCTTCTCAAAACGGTGATTCCCGCGTTTATCGGCAAGGATGCGCGGAAACTTGAGGAACTGCAATGGCAGGCCTACCGCTCGGGCAGCAGCTACAAGATGCAGGGCATGTTGTTGTGGATCGCCCACATGGCCGTCGAGACGGCGCTGCTCGAACTGATGGGACGCGCCAGCGGCAGGCCGGTGGCCGATTTTTTTGGCGGCAGGAAGCAAAGCGACATCGCGGTGTATTATGCCAGCGGGAACCGCGGCAACACGCCCGCCCAGGAGATTGAGCACCTGCAGAAACTCGTCGCTGATTCCGGCGTCAAGGCGCTCAAGTTTCGACTGGGTGCCCGCATGAGCCGCAATGCGGATGCACCGCCGAATCGCAGCGAGCAGCTCATCCCGCTGGTGCGCGAGAGTTTTGGCGATGCTTTCACGCTCTATGCCGATGCCAACAGCAGCTATCGCGACGCGAAAGAGGCCATCCGCATTGGCCGCATCATGGAGGAACATCGCTATGCTTTCTTCGAGGAGCCCTGCGAGTTTGACGATCTCTGGAGCACCAAGCAGGTCGCCGATGCCCTCACCATGCCGGTCGCCATTGGTGAGCAGGAGTATTCCATGCATCGCTGGCGTTGGTGCATCGCCCATCGCGCCGCCGACATCATGCAGCCCGACCTGCACTACGGCGGCGGTTTTATCCGGGCAACAAAGGTTGCGCGCATGGCCGCTGCAGCGGGCATGACCGTCGTTCCGCACATGAGCGGTGGTGGCCTGGGCTATCTCGATCTTGTCCATTTCGCCAGCTTCACGCCGAACATCGGCCCGCACATGGAGTTCAAAGGCAACACCGACCTCCCCGTCGTCTGCTCCACCTCCAGCTTGAAGTGTGAAAACGGCTTTGTCCGCTGCCCCGATGGTCCCGGCTTCGGAGTAGACATCGATCCCGCCTTCATCGCCAAAGCCAAGGTGGTGAATCCATAAACTCCACGGACATTGTTCTCTATGTCGGTTCGGTGCCGAGGAGGGTGCCTACGCAGATTTGGATGGTGTGCGGGCATTCGTTCCGGGTGATTTGTCGAAGTCGCTGAAACTTTCCACCCTTCATCACTTTACTTTACTGCGCTGTGTATTCCCCACCATCCTTCAAAGTTGATGATCTTGCCACGCTGCACGCCTTCATGCGGCGGCACAGCTTTGCGACGATTGTCACTCATGATGGTGAAATTCCACACGCCACGCACATGCCGGTGTTGTTGGATGCCACCGGAGCCACCCTCGTATCCCACATGGCGAGGGCAAATCCGCAATGGCAGCACTTCGCGGACGGGCACGAGGTGCTCGTCATTTTCACCGGTCCCCATGCCTACGTATCTCCCGCCTGGTATGCCACTGCTCCCGCCGTGCCGACGTGGAACTACACCGCCGTCCATGCTTATGGCCGTCCACGCATCGTGACTGATCACGAGTGCTTCGCAAAGATGCTGCATGATTTGATTGAGCGATATGAGAGTGGTCGGGAGAATCGCTGGCGGGGCGAATTGCCCGTCGACTTCCGCGACAAACTCATGCGCGGCATCGTTGGCATCGAGATCGAGATCACCCGTCTCGAAGGCAAATTTAAGCTCAGCCAGAACCGGCCTGAAGATGCGCCTGGTGTTATCAAGGCTCTCTCGGCGAGCACCGACCCCATGGACCGTGAAGTGTCTGAATTGATGCAGGCTCTCGTAAAATTTTAAGTTCCCCCGGATTGGTTTCCAAACGCCACGGCCCAATTTTCTTCACTCATCGCCATCATTCATGAAATTCGTCCGCGCCCCCTTTGTCTTGTCCACGAGCTTTCAGAGCGGCACGGGCGGATGCATGTTGGGCGGACTTTTTACCCCTTCTGTTTAAAGCCTGGCAGACTCTTGCTTCCATGAACCATCGCATCACTGACGAACCAGACCCTTTTCGCGAAGCGCGGAAGGCATCGCCCACTCTGCTATGTCCGTTTCAAGGAGAGACGATCCCCATGATCCTGCGACACGAGGATGTGCGACGCGCGGCGAAGGATTATTCGACTTATAGCTCGGATGCGCCCTGCCGAGTGCCGATTCCATCGGAGGAGGATGTGCGCTCGATGCGGCAGTTACCCCTGGAGATTGATCCGCCCGAACACGCTGAATATCGTGAACTTGTGGAGCCGTTCTTCCGTCGCGCCAAAGAACCGGCGGTTGCGGCGAAAGTGGAAGCTTTGATTGCGGACGCGCTGGATGACGCCCTTTGTCGCGAGTCCATTGAAGTCGTGCGCGAGTTTGCGTTGCCCGTGCAGTCGCGGGCGCTTACCCATCTCCTCAATGTGCCTGAGGCGGAGGCCGAAACGTGGATCAGTTGGGGCACCCATGTGTTCCGCGATGGCGAAGGCAAACAAAAGGGCGCCGCACTCGAAGCTTATCTCCAGGCGCAATTCGACCTCGCCCTTGCACATCCCGGAGACGATTTTTTCAGCGCGCTGACGCGTTCCACTTTCCGCGGGCGGCCTCTTACTCGCGAGGAGATGATGGGTTTTGGCAATCTCACTTTTGCCGGTGGACGCGACACCATTCTCAGTTCCATTTCGGGCGTCATTGGCTACATCGCCAGAAACCCAGATGCCCTGGAATTTCTGCGTGCCGATCCGAAGCGCATCATCGGCGCGAGCGAGGAGTTTTTCCGCGCCATCACCCCGCTCACGCACATCGCCCGTGTGTGTCCTTCGCACTCGGATGTCCACGGCGCAACGGTTGCAGCAGGCCAACGCGTCTCATTGGGCTGGGCCTCGGCCAATTACGACGAAACCGTTTTTGATCAACCCAACGAAGTCCGGCTCGACCGCAAACCCAACCCGCATGTCGCGTTTGGCTTCGGCACGCATCTGTGCCTCGGCGCACCGCACGCGCGATTGATCGTCCGCAGCCTGTTGAAGCTCCTCTGCGAACGGGTGGACACGATCACCGTGCTGCACGCCACTGAACATTTGGAAAACGAAGCCCGCTATCAGCGCGCAGTGGGGTTCGAGTCTCTGACAGTGGCGTTCACCAGTGTCTGACACTGCTGACTCGACCTGGTGATGCTCATTACCGTTGCGTGAATGTCCTTTTCCGTGGGATGTTCACACTGAGGAGCAGGGCAGCCATGCCGACGTTTTGTTCCAACCACACTGAATCAGCACGACCTACCGAACATCACCCGATTAAAACTTATCGGGCCGCAGCACCCGCACATCACTTTCGTAGGCGACCATGGCGTATTGCTGGAACAGTTCGCCCTGAAGCCGGGCGAGCACCGTTTCCGCGACGGCAGGTTTGACGATCACTTGAAGTTGCACGTTGGCCGTTTCGGAGATGTCGGCATGGCGCTCTCCCTGACCTCCGCTGCCGTGGACCGGAAAGGCGGTGTGACCATGGGCCCCGGCCTCCCGGAGCAGTTCCACCACGCGCTCTTCGAGGATCGCCTCACACACAATGGTGACCAGTTTCATGGGATGCATGTTCATGTCAATTGAATCAGGATTGAAGAAGTTTGGCCATTTCAAAAAACAGCGGAATACCGGCGGTGATGTTGAAAGGAAAGGTGATCGCAAGTGCTGCCGTCAATGAGTAAGTGGGGTTCGCCTCAGGAAGGGACAGTCGCACCGCCGCAGGTGCCGCAATGTAACTGGCACTACCGGCAAGCACCCCCAACAGCGTGGCACCACCAACACTCAAACCAACCCAGGTGCCGAGCAGCACCCCGGCACTGCCATGAACGATCGGTGCCGTGATCCCAAAGATCAAAAGGAAGACGCCCACCTTTCTCAGATCCCCCAACCGCCTTCCGGCAACCATGCCCATCTCCAGGAGAAAAAGCGCCAGCACCCCCTGAAAAGGCGTCACAAAAAATCCTTCCACCGAGTCCATTCCGCGCTTCCCACAGAGCGTCCCGATAATCATTGCACCAATGAGCAACAGCACCCCCTTCCCCAGCACGGCATCGCGCAGCGCATGACGCATGCTCTGGTCGGAGAAAGAAAACTTGCCGCTTAAAGCTCCCTTGCCGAGCATGACACCGACGATGATCGCGGGCGATTCCATCACCGCGAGAAATGCCGTTGCATAACTTTCGTATGGTTGATTGATGCTCTTCAGAAAGTTTGTCGCTGCGATGAAAGTCACCGCACTCACGCTCCCATAATGGGCAGCGATGGCCCCTGAATCCGCCATGCTCAGTTTCCCCAGCTTGCGCAACGCCGGATACGTCCACAAGGGAATCAGTCCACCCAAAATCATTGCCGCCAACGCTGGCAACCAAACGGCCCCGATCCCCGCCTCCTGGATCGCCACTCCCCCCTTGAAGCCAATGGCCGTGAGCAGATAGATCGTCAGTGTCGAATACAATGCTTCTGGAAACTTGAGATCACTTTTGGAGACCGCTGCAAAAACTCCGAGAACAAAAAACAACACCGGGGGGCTCAGCAGGTTCGATTGAATGGCGGCAATAAATTCCATGATGAACTGATTTGCGCCGGAAGTTCGATTCACTCCAATTCATGTTTTGTCATTGATCGTTCGTTCTGCTAAAAGCATGGCGTGGCTTTTTTGAACTACCATCACCTCCGCTATTTCCGGGCGATCGCCACGGAGGGCAGCCTTACCAGGGCAGCACAACACCTCAAACTCTCGCAGTCCGCACTCAGCGTGCAGCTTCGCCGTCTTGAGGAAAGTCTCGGACAGGCGTTGTTTGAACGGAAGCACAAGGCGCTCGTGCTTACCGAGGCAGGCCGCATTGCCCTGGAATATGCGAATTCCATCTTCCGCAGCGGCGAGGAACTCACCGACCTGATGCAAAACCGCGCGGGCCGCAGCCGCAGCTTTCTTCGCGTCGGCGCATCCTCCAACCTCTCACGGAATTTCCAACTGAACTTTGTTCGTCCTCTCATCACGCGGGATCATGTGGAACTGGTCCTTCACTCGGGCACCTTGCGTGAACTCCTGGCACAACTTCACAACCACACGCTTGACGTGGTGCTGTCCAACACACCGGCGCGCAACGACGCCGACACTGGATGGCGCAATCATTTGCTCGATGAACAGTCGGTGAGCCTGGTCGGACGCAAAAGACGCGGCTTGAAGCCCTTTCGATTTCCTGAGGATCTGCGCACCACGCCCGTCGTGCTCCCGAGCCTGGAAAGCAGCATCCGGGCGGCGTTTGATGTGCTCATGGATCAATCCGGCATCCACCCGATCATTGCCGCCGAAGTGGACGACATGGCCATGCTGCGTCTCATGGCCCGTGAATCGAACGGGGTAACACTGGTGCCACCGGTGGTCGTCAAGGACGAGCTTGAAAGCGGTGCCCTGGTGGAGCGACATCGATTCCCGCAGATCAAGGAATGCTTCTACGCCATCACCCCCAACCGGCGTTTTCCCAATGCCATTTTGCGGGAGCTGATGACGAAGAAAAAGCTGGCATGACGGCTTCGATCAGCCAGGGACGGTTGCAGTATGGCCGCTTGTATTGACCTAAAAAGCACGCTTCGACACGGAGTTTAGCAACCGGCGCTACTGGCCAGTGTTTACCAGCACGCCCATGATCGCCCGACTTCAATTCCACATGCGGAACCTCCTCACTCCCTGTTCCCTCCTGATGCTCATGAGCGCTGCAACCCCCTTGAGTGCCGATGATCCACGTGCGGCATTGCAGGCCGCCATGCTCGACGAAGATCTCGCCGCCATCAAAGCTGCCGTTGGGAAAGGCCGCGAACTTTTGGGAGATCAGGCGGGCGTTCCTGAAGCAACCGATGACCATCGTCCCGTGCCTGACAGCGCCCGACGCCTCACCGCTGACGAGGCTCGTTTGGCAGCACAAAAAAGTTTCTCCAAACTGGATCAAATGGCGTTTTGGAAGATCGGTGTTGATCCCACCAGACTCACGTCACCATTGCGTGCTCCGGCGAGTGTCGTGGCTTGCATGATCGCCTTTCATCGCGCGAAGCTCGGTGACGACACGAAGGCCCTGCAGCGCGCCACCAATGCGGCGGATTTCCTCATCTGGGCACAAGAACAGGCAGGCGCAGGTTGCTTCCCCTTCCCCGCCGCGAAAAACACCTCGCAAGATCGCGCCATGCAGGTTGCCACGCGATTTCTTGAACGTGCCGGGGAGGCCGGAAAGCTCGACGAGACCGTTCGCAACGGCTGGGCCTACGAAGATCACGGTGACGGCGGACTGCAGTTCGACAACGGTGAATGCGGCGTCGCCTTGCTGGAGCTTTATGAGGTCACACAGGATCAGCGATACCTCGACTCCGCCCTCAAAGCCGCCGACTGGACCATCACACGTCCATTATGCACCAACTGGAACTACAACAGCTTCAGCGTCCATTTGCTCGCCAAGGCGCATCAGGTCACCAAACAGCCCAAATACCTCGAAGCCGCTTTGAAAAAAGCACTGCTGGGAGTCATTCCCGGCCAGCTCACTGATGGTCCCCAGGCAGGACGTTGGATGGACCCACACAATGCCCGCCCCGCTTATCATTATGTCATGATGAGTTCTCTCGCCCGTCTTGCCAGCGAGCTTCGCGAGGATCATCCCGACTTCCCCGTCGTAATGAAATCCCTCCGCCTCGGCCTCTCCTCCCGCAACCACGAAATCCTCACCTTGGGAGTGATGAACAAGGACAAGTCAGCCGAGTGCCTCACTCTGGTGAAAAATCTTTTCGCTGCCGACGAGAGCTTCCTCGTCGAAACCCACACCGTCGGAGCACTGGACATGGTCCATCGCCTGGCCTCAGAGGAATTCAGACGCGGCAAGTTCCCCCTCGGCCCGCGCGGCTGGGGCGAGCTCCTGGAGAAATGTGCGACCGTTGACAGCCTGCATTGAAATCGCCCAACGGCCAGCAGAAGATGTCGCAGCAACGCGACGAAGACGTCGATGGAATAACCGTGCAATTTTTCGATCAAACTGCACTTGGCGTTGCGCCCCACCGAGCCAATCAGTTGATCTGAATCCTTTATCCGCAGCTTTGAAAAAAGCCTTCATGCTGGAGCATAATCGTGTATTTACGTAACAAGTTGATGCATCAAAAAACTGGGCGTTATTGAATCAACAGCAAGAATTTCTTCGCGACTTTGGGCATCTCGGCGATTTTTCAATCTCAACGCTATTCACTCAGTCCGTCGCAAGCCGCCCTCCGACGATTCAGGTGGTGAAACTTCTCGGATGAACACCGTATGCAGCGATCAACATTGGCCAGCTATGCCATGATCTTCTTGATTACTTTTGCTCCGTCCACGCCGGTGAGGCGGGCGTCAAGGCCCTGAAATTTGTGACTCAGCCGGCTGTGATCGATGCCAAGGCGATTTAGCATGGTAGCGTGCAGATCGTAAACGCTCACCGGTGGCGGGGCTACCACCAGCACCATCAACGTGACCAAAGCCGGGCAAACGCTCAGCATGAGCGGTGCCTTCACCAGTGGCAGTGGCACGGGAGGCTGGACGTTCGGTGGCGCAGGCAATCTGGCCTTGTCGGGTGCCATCAGTAACAGTGGTGGAACCTCAGTCACCAAGACCGGCGCTGGTAAGCTGACGCTCTCCAACGCATCCAATGCCTATGCTGGAGCCACCACCGTGACCGGCGGGAGTCTTCAAGTCGGCAGTGCTGGCGTAGGTGCCACGGGCACCGGCGCGGTGACGGTCCAGAACGGCGGCACCCTTCTTGGCACAGGCACCGTGAAGGGCAGCAGCTTTACCGCGCAGAGTGGCTCCACCGTGCATGCTGGTGACTCGATTGGCACCTCAGTGGCAGGCGGGGACATCCTTACTCCGGGGAGCTTTGGCAATCTGAATTTTGCTCCAGTGTCAGGTGGCGGGAATTTTGATTTCCAGTCGGGCAGCATGATTCTCTTGGGGATCAATCCTGGCGGTGTTGGTGACTCGTTAAGTTTCGATGGTCTCTCAACGGTAAATTTGAAATTGAATGGCAACATGACCGTCCAGGCTGACGGCTATACCCCGATCGGTGTCGATACCTTCAATTTGATCGAGTGGGTTAATGTCCCGTTAGCAGAATTTGACTCACGCTACAGCGCCGCTTCCTACAGCGGATATCTCTATGGGAATGGTGACGACAATCTTGGTTTTGATCTCCCGAACATCAGCGGATCCGGCTATGCTTGGGACATAAGCACGTTTACCACTGATGGGAAAATTAGAACCGTGCTGGCGGTTCCAGAGCCCAGCTGCTCACTGCTCATTTTTTCCGGGATGTTGGCCCTGGCGATACGTCGTCGCCGGTAGTTCGCCCTTGGAATCTCAAAGCTACAACCTTCCGGGATGTCTTGTTGTGTCGAGTTCCTCGTGGCGAAGAACCTTGGATCCACCGACTCCTCAGGGGCTGCGAGAGTAGTCGTGGTCCTTCGCTCGCGAGCATCTTTGCTAATCCACGACTTGCGCTGGCTCCCGGGCGACGACTGGTCAAACTGGATTGATGGGCACCGGAAGCAGTGGGCGAGTTGTGCGAGCCCTATGAGGGCGAACTGGACACCTGCAAAGTCACTCCGCAAATGAACAATGGGCGCTTCGAAGATCCAGAGGCGGCGGAGCCGTTTCGCGAGGTCTTGTGAGGCTTGGATCAACAACGGATGATAATTTTGAGAGCTTCATAAAGATGATGGCCGACTTATGCCGACACTGTTGTTTTTGATGTCAAAGTGCGAACCAAACCGGCCACCGCCACCCGGTGAAAACAACGGGCTGGGTGGAAGGTATGGCTCTCTGCGGGGAAAGGTGACGCCAAGGAATGCATTGTTACCAGGCGTTGAACTTATCGTCGATGGAGACGAGTTCGGCCAGGTGGTTGACCGGCATTCCTTCGGCGTCGGTGATGGCCCACAGCGCTGCGATGTCAGCAGCACGACGGGCGGCGGTAAGGATGTCAACGGCTTCGGCGGTGCCGGTGATTTTAATCACGGTGACGGCGCTGGAGCTGCCTGCAAAATTCGGGGCAATGACGACGGCTGTGTGAATGAAAAGTCAAGGACGCAGGAACTCGGTCAACCGGCGTTTCAGATCGAGATCGATTTCGATCGGGGAAGTCTTCGCATGCTGCAGCAATGCTTCAGCAGCGGTGTGTCCGGCGGCGTTCGCGGTGTCGGAGAAGCACCTGAGACGCTTCCGACGGAGTCGTGGATTTTTTCAGCCAGACAATCCCGTCGACTATGTCAATCCGAGGAGTTTTTATTCTAATGAGGTCGGTCCACCCAGCGAATGAAAGCAGACGCAACGGAAGCCACCAAGAATACGGCTAAGAGCGCGACAGACGCGTAGGCGAGTGATGCTGTGACACCTCGGAAACTGATAACACCCCGAGAGAGTCCGAGCACCGCAAATAGGAGTGTGATTCCGTAGGAGGCGAATGTTGCCATAAGCAGGCCAAACGTGGCGCGGCCGAGCTGGCGATAGAGTGCGTCGAATGTCGTATTCATAATTCTATCGGTGTTGATTTGTGCTGGGACCGGCCCAGGTGGCGGAACTGGAAGGTTCAAGCGTTATCAAGACCATGATCCCTGATTGGCGTGAACAAACAAGAAAAATCCACTGCTCTGAGTTGCGGTCCACGATCCACATTCCGCACACCACCCCATTCCTACAAACATCCGGTGGCGAATTAGTCTTTCTATATCGCTCCGGCAGGGCAGAGAATCCACCCTGAAAGCTGCTGATTTCACCGGTTGAACGCCGAGCCAGCACCATGCAGGATTTCAGAGAGGCGAATCAAATGGCGATCAGTTCACAGCTTCAACTTTTATTGCAGCGGATCGTCAGTGGCATTGCGAAAACTTTGGTTGCTTAATCAGCCTACTTCAGCTTCTGCGAGCAAGGCGCCTACCAGTTTCAATATACAATCAACGATTTCCTGCATTAAAAACCTAAGCAGTTTTTGATTCAATTATGCGCATTTTGGCGCAATTCCGCGCATTTCGAGGACTCCTAGAATTAGACACGAACCGTTCATTATCAACACTTTAACCTGGCGTCCCCGGCGGTAATCGAAACCACATCTAAGGTTTAGGAAACCCTTGTTCTATCCGTTGAACTACGGGGACAATTTTAACCAACTGCTCGCGGTGGTCGCCAGTCAAAATCTCAACCAGGTCGATCGCGGACGGTTACTATGTTCAAGGACGGCAGTTTGGCAAGAAGAGCCTTTCATCAAATGGCTGGCACGTTGCACAGAGCAAAAAACGCAGAGTTTTGCTCATTCTGACGCGACCAAATGGTTTCCGCGCTCCGTTAGAGAAATAAAATTCAAAGACATGATTCTCAACGCTGGCTGCAAAATCGAACTCACGGCAATGTCGACCGCCCCATTGGTGTTGATGCTCCGCCCCCTTTCCGGCGGTGCGCAACAGGTGAATGCAAGTTTTGTGCAGGTCGAACCACCCACCTCACTGCGAGATTACACCGACACTTTCGGCAACAGTTGCCAACGGCTGATTCTTGAAGCGGGACCTTCCACCATCACCGCCACCTGCACGGTTGCGGTCGCCGACATGATCGACGCCGACCCGCAAGCGGGACTGATGCTGGTGTCGGGTCTCCCCGATGAGGTCCTCCAATACCTTCTGCCCAGCCGATATTGCCCGTCGGACATGATGCTTGCTGACGCGCAAAAGATCGTCGGTCAGGCTCTGCCCGGATACGGCCAGGTGGACGCGATCAACCAGTGGATTAAACGCAAAGTGCGCTACAAATACGGCGTCAGCAATGCCTCGACCACCGCATTGGAAACGCTGAAAAAGCGCAAAGGCGTTTGCCGCGATTTCGCGCATCTGGGCATCTCGTTGTGCCGGTCGCTGGGCATGCCGGCGCGCATGGTCTCCGGGTTTCTCTATGAACTTGATCCCATGGACCTTCACGCCTGGTTTGAGGTTTATGTTGGCGGACGCTGGTTCACCATTGATCCCACTCAAAAAGAGCCACGCGGCAACCGCATCGTGCTCGCCTATGGACGCGACGCGGCTGACATCGCCTTCTTGAGCGAGTATGGTCCCATCCAGATGGGAAGTTTGCAAGCGTGGGTGAATCTCGCGTAATACAATCAGCTCCCGACGGGCAACCTTTCCAACAGGCTGTCCGCCTGCTCACTCTGGAACTGTCGGGTGTAGAGCGCGTAATAATGGCCCTGCGCTGCCATCAATGCCTGATGCGTTCCGCTTTCCAGGATGCGTCCTTTTTCGATCACCAAAATACGATCGGCCGTGCGGATCGTTGAAAGCCGGTGAGCAATCACGAAACTGATCCGGCCACGAAAAATCGCCTGGAGCCCCTGCTGGATCAGCTGCTCCGTCTCGGTATCGATCGATGACGTTGCTTCATCCATGATGAAGATTCGTGGATCCGCCAACAAGGCACGGGCAAAGGAAATGAGCTGCTTTTGTCCTGTCGACAAACGGTTGCCGCCCTCACCCACATCGGTGTCATAGCCGTTCTCCAATGCGCGGATAAACCCATCCGCGTTCACACTGCGCGCGGCCATTTCCACCTCATCATCGCTCGCATCCAAACGCCCGTATCGAATGTTCTCACGCACGCTGCCGCTGAACAAGTGTGGCCCCTGCAACACGATGCCAAGATTCGATTGATACCATTCGAGACTGCGGTCTTTCAGATCCCGGCCATTCACCAAAATCCGCCCGCCGGTCGGTTCATAAAAACGCGCCGCAAGGTTCACGATGGTGCTTTTCCCACCACCACTCGCGCCCACCAGCGCAATCGTCTGACCGGACTGCACCTCAAGATTAAAATCCTTCAACACCGGCTCGCCGGTTTCATAAGAAAAGTCGACATTCTCGAAAGTGATGCTCTCAATGTCACGCGCATCCCCATCCGGTGCCAAGTCCGCCGCGCGATCCGGCCTGTCCCACTCCGCAAGACGCGCACGCACCGCTTCGCTATCACGGATGGTCGGCACGGTGGCGAGCAGGCTGAGCACCCGTTCACCGGCTGCCTGGGCACCCTGCATTTGCACCAGCACCTGCGCGATCTGGTTGATCGGATTGAAAAACTGACCGGCATAAAAGATGAAAGCTACCAGGGTTCCCAGGCTCAGACTTCCATCCAATACCACCACGCCTCCACGCCACAATGCAATGCCCGCGGCCACACTACCCAAGGTCAAAACGATGGGGATATAGACCGCCGACTGCAACGCATTGCGGATCGACACCTCATACATTTGCGAGGACAAATTCTGGAATTCACGCAGGTTGTCTTCCTCTCTGACCAATGACTTGGTGGTGCGCAATCCTTGCAGCGACTCGGCAAACGAGGCGGTGATCATCGAGTTGAACTTGCGAGTCTCGCGTGAGCTCAACAGCATCTTCTTCTGGAAAATCGCGCTGATAAAAATGAGCGGTGGCACCACGGAAAGCACCAGCAGTCCGAGCACCGGTTGCATCACCACCAACACTACCGAAATGACCAGCACCAAGCAAACCGCCCACACCAGATCAAGGCTTCCCCATGCGATGATGCGGGCAAGTTTGTCGCAATCGGACGTCAATCGCGAGATCAACCAGCCCGTCGGACGGTAATCAAAATAAGCAAACTCAAGCTCCTGCAATCTTTTGAAACACGCTGCGCGGATGTCGTGGCTCATGTTGTTGGAAAGTCCGCCTGCCGAGTTGATGAACACCCAGACCCCGATCGACAACGCCAGCGTCAATCCCGTGTAAACCAGGATGAACGGCCACAGATTGATCTCGGTTTTGCCCGCAACCGAATCCACCGCCCAGCGCGTCACCAGTGCGAAGCTCGCATCACAAAGCGCAATCACCACCGCAGCGACCGCCAGCGGCACCAGCAACCGACGGTGAGGCAGCGCATGTCGAAACACCCGCGACCACAAGCTCAGATCAAGCCGTTCGCTGAATACATCCTCCTGGGGTTCGTCTTTCATCATCAGTCGGCGTTCGTAAGTTCCTGTTGTGAGGCATTTTGAATCGTCCAAAGCCTCTGATAAAGACCTTCACGACTCAGCAATTCCGCATGCGTGCCTTCTTGAATGATCCGACCTTTGTCGAGAACGATCACCCGGTCCGCATGCGCCAGCGTGGAAAGACGATGGGCAATCACCAGCGTCGTCCGCCGGCCATGACGACTCCGCAACGCCTGCAAAATGTTCATCTCCGTTTCCGCATCCACTGCGCTCAACGCATCGTCCAACAACAGCACCGGCGTCTCGCGCAGCAAAGCCCTTGCAAGCGCGACCCGCTGACGTTGACCTCCCGACAACGTCACTCCACGTTCGCCCACCAGGGTTGCATAGTCAGAAGGAAACCCACTGATCGTATCGTGAATATCCGCCAGACGGGCTGCATCACGAATCGCCTCATTGGCCGCACCATTGCTGCCGAGACGAATGTTTTCACCAATGGTTTTGGAGAACAAAAACGGCTCCTGCATCACCACGCTGAACTGCGAGCGAACCCACTGCCGGTCCAGCTCATTCAACTCGCGTCCGTCCAGCCGGATCGAACCCGATTCGTAATCATACAGCCTCAACAGCAGATGCATCAGCGTGGATTTACCCGAACCGGATGGACCCAGTATCGCCAACGTTTCTCCGGGCTCCACTTTGAACGAAATGCCGTTCAGCGCAGCGCCTTGCGGTCCGTGACCAAACACCAGATCGGTCACTTCAATCCGTCCTTCAAACTTGAAAGGCATCTCCGTCTGATCCTTTGATTCCGGCTTGCTCTCCTCCGCCTCGGCAAGAATTTCGCCCATGCGATTGAGCGCGACGATGGATTTGCCCAAGTCGGTCAATGTCCGCCCCATCTGGCGCACCGGCCACAACAGCATGTTAAGGAACATCACAAACGCGAACAAAGTCCCCACCGTCATCGTGCCTTGAGAGATGAACCAGGCACCCGCAAACAACACCAGACCCTGCTGCATCAGCACAATGAAATCCGACGACGACCAATACCACGACATCAATCGCAGCAGTTTCAAACTGCGATCCCGATAGAGCCGGTTCGGTGCCGCAAATTTGTCGATCTCAAAGCTCTGTCTGGCGAAGGCACGAACCACCCGCAAACCCGTCAGGTTCTCCTGCACCACCCGGGTCACCTGCCCTTCCGCCTCGTCCACCTCACGGAACAAATGCTTCACCCGGCCAATGTAAAAATATCCAAACAGAATGATCGGCACCACCAAAGTAAAGGAGATCAGCGTCATCCGGCCATCCAACAAAACCATCACGGGCACTGCCGTAATCAGCAGCAACACCGCGTTGCTGATGTCGACCACTTGGGTGGAAAGTGCCAGCCGCAAAGTTTCCACATCCGACGTGCATCTTTGGATCAAATCTCCCGTTTCTGCACGGTCATGATACTTGGCGGGAAGCCGCTGCAAATGATCATAAAGCCGGTCCTTCAGACGACGCGCAATGCCATCCGAAGCCTTCGCCGCGAAGCGTCCCTTCAGGTAACTGAACCCTCCCGAAACAATCGTCAGCGCCACCATGATCAAGGCAGGCCACCACAAGTGATTCTTCACATACTCGGCCCCACCGATCCACGCAATAAGATGCGGCATCAGCATTCCCCCCTGCGGTTCCTGAGATAGAGCGAAGTCAATGGTCGCACTTGCCACCAACGGCGTCAGGTAGTTGATTGCTGTAACGATCAGCAGCGAGCCAATGGCCAGTCCATACAGACGGCGAAAACCGCGCATGAGCTGCCACAACAGCACGCTGGGTTTGGGTTGATCAGATTCAGGATCAGATGGAGGAAGGTTTCCCATGGGAAGATGAAGAATTGGAGAAAAAAGACCGCTTGTTGCGGGCGACTTCCAAAACTCATCTGGTGCTCAGCCCGCTTTTTGATTTCGGGGCTGGCAGGACTGGCTTTCACCCATCAGTCAGCACCCACTCCTGCAACCCAGGAGAAACGCATGCGATTGTGGTGAAGGACGTTCATGAAACGAAGTGGGCTTGAATTGGTTGCGAGCGCCAGATATAGCAGCGGCCTCACGATCTAGGCAAGCAAATAATTTGGCGATCTACCGTTGAAGCAAAAAAATCATTCTACCAACGAAGGCATTGGCTCTCCACGAATGAGTCGTTTGAGCTCGTCAATGTTGACCGGTTTCACCAAGTGATGATGACAGCCGGCATTGATTGCCCGTCGACGATCTTTTGGCTGACCATAACCCGTGACCGCAATGATGACGCATTTTTCGCAACTCGGTTCGAGGCGCATCCGCCTGGCCACTTCAAACCCATCCATGCCCGGAAGCCCAATGTCCAACAATACGATCTCGGGTAAATGCTGCCGCGCTTTTTCGAGGGCCTGGGGACCGTCATACGCGACTTCAACCCCATGGCCAACCCGCTTCAGAAGACGCGCCATGCTGTTGGCCGTGTCCACGTTGTCATCCACAATCAGCACCCGACGTGTCGAGGTTTGACCATTCACTGGACGCTCAGTCTGCTGGACAAAAGGTGCCGCCACCATCGGAAGATGAATCACAAAAGAACTTCCTTGATTGAGTCCCTCGCTTAGCGCTTCGATCCTGCCACCGTGCATCTCCACCAGACGTTGCACAATGGTAAGTCCAATGCCCAAGCCGCCTTCACTACGGGCAATCGAGCGTTCCCCTTGTGCAAAAAGCTTGAACATCTCCGGCAACAAGTGCGACGCAATCCCCACTCCATTGTCTTTGACCACCACCCTCACCTCTCCTTCGACTTTGCTCGCCATCAATTCAATGCGACCACCTGAAGGCGTGTATTTTGCTGCATTGGTAAGCAGGTTGAGGGCGATCTGCTCCATTCGCGTTGGGTCGGCCTTGATCCATAACTTGCCCGTTTCATATTTCTTGATGAGCTGATGCCCCCGCTCATGGATCAAAAGGTGGGCACCCTCACAAGCGCGATCCAGAACCAACGCCACATCAAGGACCTCCTCACGCAGTCGTATCTTGCCAACCGTAATCCGCGACACGTCCAGCAGATCATCAATGAGATGCGTTAGTTGACCGTTCTGTCTTGTGATCACATCCGCTGCCCAGCTTCGGTCCTCAAGATTCGGACTTTCCAGCAGCGCCGCCGCGTTGGTCACTGCTGCGAGAGGATTGCGCAGTTCATGCGCCAGCATGGCCAGAAACTCATCCTTGCGACGATCCGCCTCCCGTAACGCCTCCTCATTTCGACGTCTCTCCGATGTGTCCCGCGTCGAGGCCGCGACAACCTCAACCTCACCGTCATTGCCCAACACCGGAGTAAAGATATACTCATAATAACCCGTTCTCCCAGCCGGATTGGTGTAGGCCGTTTCATCCCTCAATATTTCGCCCGTTTGGAACACATGCTCAATCTGCCGTTCAAGACGAACGGCCAGGCCGCGCGGATAAGGCAGTTCCGAAAAAGTCTTACCCACCACATCTTTCAACTCCAATCCCAACAACTCCAGCGTGGCACGATTCGCATAAATGAAGCGCAGCGAGCGGTCAAAGATATAAGTGAAGTCAGAAATGGAAGACAGCGTGGTGTCAAACACCCTGGCCTGCTGCTGAATCTGCAGCATCATCCCCTCCAGCTTGCTCAACAGATCCCGCACCTGATACTGCCGTCTTCGGGATCGCAGGGCGACCTCACAAGAACTGACCAGTGTTTCCGGCCGCACCGGGCGCTCAATCATCGAAACGTTCCCCATCTCCCCAAGCGCCGTGATCTGTCTGGCACGAGTTTGCGGCGTCACCCCCGAGGCAGTTATCAGCATCAAAGGCAAGTCGGACCACGAAGGTTGTTCTTCGAGAATCTCAATCAACTTGTTTCCCGCGCCATTAACCAGAGCCTCTTCTGCCAGCAGCATCGCCCCGCAGCCAGCGCGAGACTGATCACAAAGGTCGTCGACACTGGGACAGATCTTTGCTGTAAATCCCGCCTTCTCAAGAAAGCGCGCCGTCAGACTCGCATCATTGCTGGTCGGCGCAAGAATCAACACCCCCAAACCGTCCTCGGTCCTGGGCGCAGCCTGCTCGTCCCCTTCGTCAAATGGTGACGGCGTAAATGGTGGAGACGCTTCCATCACAAATCGGCATCCTCCTCATCCGCCTTGCCATCGACAAATTCAGGAACACCTGTCAGCACTCCCTGAAGATTCCGCAATGGTTTGCCCAGCGAAATACCGTTTTTGCCCAGCCACATCTCACGGATGGTCCGCTCATGGTTTCCGCTCCGCTTCTTAATCACCGAGAGCGCCCTCTTCACCTCACCTCGCGATTCATAAAACCGCGAGAGCACCACCATGTCGGCAAGATAGGTGAGATCCACGGTAGACTTCATCAGTCCAATCAATCCCTGCTGGGCCAGCACCATGATGGTGACAATCCCCTGCTGGTTGAGATAGGCAAGCAACTCGTGCAACTGAAGGGTGAGATATCTCGCTTCAGGCATCGCGTTGAGATAACCATTGATGCTGTCGATCACCACCATCTTCACCCCCTCCTCGGAAACACACTGGCGGATGCGATGAACCATTTCGCCGGGAGATATCTCAGCCGGATCGATCTGTTGTATCTGGATAAGTCCATTTTCCTCATGCTTCTCCAGATCAAGACCCACCTGCGCCGCCCGGTTTTTGAGCGTTCCAGTGGTCTCGTCAAAAATAAACATCATCGACTTTTCCCCACGCTCCGCCGCAGAGATCGCAAACTGCAACGCCAGCGTTGATTTACCAGTTCCTGGAGGGCCCATGAACATGTTGCTGGTGCCCCGGCCCAGCCCCCCACCCATCAAGGCATCCAGTTCCTTGTTGCCACTGGCGAAATCCTCCCGGACGAAATCACTGTGATGCTCCCCTGCGACAAGACGAGGAAAAACCATCAGGCCGCCCCGGCGCAAAACAAAGTCGTGCGTTCCCTCGCGGTATTCTGATCCGCGTATCTTCAGCACCCTCAACTGCCGGCGCGACACGCCATATTCCGGCGACTCACTCGTCAGACAGAGCACCCCATGGGCAATGCTTTCAACCTGAAGGTCATGCTTGCCAGAAGACCGGTCATCCAAAAAAATCACCGTGCAATTCCGTCCGGCGAAAAACTGCTTCAATTGCAGAATTTGCCGACGATACCGCAGCGGCGTGTCCGCCAGCATGCGCATTTCCGAAAGCGAATCAAATACGACACGAACGGGATTTACCCGTTCCACTTCCGCGATCAACGCGCCAATGGTGCGATTCAGTTCCACTTCGGAAGGATGAAAAAAGGTGCTCTCGCTGTCACCCCGAATTTGTTCTTCGATGGTGGAGAGTTCATACAATTGGATTTGCGACAGATCCCAGCCATGCGACCGCGCAACAATCTCAATCTCCTCGCGTGTTTCGGACAAGGTTACATAAAGCCCCGATTCACCCTTGCGCACCCCTTCGAGCAAAAATTGCATGGCAAGCGTTGTCTTGCCCACTCCGGGATCACCCTGGACCAGATACAACCGCCTTGATGGCAATCCACCATCCAATACCGCATCCAGCCCTGGAACCCCCATGGAACTCCGTTCAACATCCTTTGAAGCTGCTAAAGCACTCATCACCCATTAAATCGTAAATTCCTCGCGAATGGATCGCACAAATTTTCATCTTTGGACCTGCATGCGTCGAAAAGTCTGCCCCACCTCCCGTCGGGTCTGTGGACGCAATTAAAAAGTCCCCGTGCGCAACATCACCAAGGTGCAGCCATGAACCACCTCGATGCCCGCCGATTCGGCCTGCCGGGCAAGCTCCTCGTTTTCTGCCCCGGGATTCATCACAACTCGCTGCGGTTTCGCCGCGAGAATTTCGTCAATCAACGGCGACGAGCGCGCAGCTCCCAGATACAAAGTCACCGTATGAATTGGACCCGGAACTTCGGCAATGCTGGCAAAACACTTCTCACCCAGAACCTCTTCAAACGCCGGATTCACCGGCACCGCATGCTCGCCATGCTCCATGAGCTGGTGCATCGCCATGTTTGCGTAACGATCTTCCTTGGGCGAAGCCCCCAGCACGACAATGGTTCTCCCGGACATAACAAGAGTTACGCTCGTCATTTTGTTTTTTGAATTGCAATGCTGAGCATCCACACGTTTTTGCTTCTACTCCGATGCTGAAAACCCTGCACATCCGCCATTGCCGATCCCTGCTCGATTTGCGACTCAGATTGGGACGAGTCACAGTCATCACTGGCGAGAACGGTGTTGGCAAATCCAACGTCTACCGCTCACTCGCCATGCTGCAAAGACTGGCCGCCGGACGATTTGCTGAAGCCATTGCCCAGGAGGGCGGCATGCCGAGCCTGCTGTGGTCGGGCAAACGAGACCTCAAGAAGCCTCTGCGTGTCAGTTGGAAGATCGAACACGACTTCTTTCTCTACGAAATGGAGTGTGGCCTGGTCCCCAACGCGCCCGGTGACATCACCAAGTTCCGCACCGATCCCGATGTAAAACTGGAAACCCTGCAACTTCATCAGCGCGGAAAAAGCCACGTCATTGCGAAGCGCAAGGGCCCGATGATCGATCTGCGCGATGCCGACGGTCGCTTCGAGACCGCTCCGTTTCCTCTTCACTCACCGGAATCGATGTTGTCGGAAATCCGCGACGCCGCCCGTTATCCCGGTCTGGCTGCCGCACGTGAGATCCTGCTGTCCTGGCGGTTCTACCATCAGTTTCGCACCGATGCCGACTCCGCCCTGCGCCGTCCTGTGATCGGTTCCTGGTCACCCGTATTGTCCCACGATGGCGCCAATCTCGCCGCAACCTTGCAAACCATTGTTGAAGCCCGTCGCGGAGAACCCCTCGATGAAATCGTCGAAAACGCCTTCCCGGAAACCCGATGGCGCGCCTGCGACGACCAGGACCGGTTTCAGCTCCAGATCCTGCGTCCCGGCCTCAAACGCTGGCTGGATGCCTCGGAAGTTTCCGATGGCACCCTGCGTTTCTTCTGCCTCTTCGCCGCTTTGTTGAGCCCCAAACCGCCACCCCTGCTGGTGTTGAACGAGCCAGAAACCAGCCTTCATCCCCAGCTGTTTTCCACCCTTGCAAATCTGGTGGCCCAGGTGCCGGAAGAAACCCAAATCATAATCGTCACCCACTCCCAAACCCTGGCTGAGGCACTCGATGCCGTCCTCCCCTGCAAACGTATTGAACTTGTCAGCTACGAAGGAGAAACCCGGCGGGCCGTTGAAGGCACCGGACCCCGCGTCCAAGTCTTCGATGACGGAGACGAAGACGATCAGGAAAACTAAAATCAGCAGGCAAACACCATCATGTCCGCATCGCGGGTGATGTGTTCGGTGCGCGCCCATTCGAGCAAGGTGCCCACCAGCATGGAAGGGCTGATGCCCATTTGCGCGGACTCCTCGTCCAGCCATGAAGCAAGTTCCGCATCCAGGTGGATGCGTTTGCTGACAAACTCGCCAGCGTGGGTGGGATCAATCTCTAAAGCAGTCATTATCGTAGGGAATCTGACCCGTAAATCGCCACATCGTTCGACGGTGCGCTTGTTAATCTTTGCAAATTAACTGTGATTTGATTCCGCCGAATCGCTTCATCAGCCCGGTATTGCTTGCCAGCCGACGCTTTCCTGTGGAAAATGCCTCCTTCCTGCGCAGCCTTCCCAAACCGTTCATTCCCTAAGAAAAACACCTGCTGATCCGTTCTTGTTGTGAGCAATGCCAACATGCCATCACAGCCAAGCAAACACCCAGCCGGCGAACTGGTGCAGGAAGCCCTTGCCCAGCACGAAAGCAACCTCATTGCCTACGCCTGCGGCATTCTCGGTGGAGACGAAGAACGCGCCCGTGATGTTGTGCAGGACACCCTCCTCAAACTGCACCTCGCCGATCCCGATCGTGTCCGCGAAAACCTCAAGGCCTGGCTCTACGCCGTCTGCCGCAACCGCGCCTTCGATGTCCTGCGCAAGGAACACCGCATCCGCTTCACTGACGACGACGACCATCTCGACTGGCTCGACGAATGGCAACCCGACCCCAGCGAGGACGCCAGTCGCGATGAAATGCTCGAACATGTGTGGGCCGCCCTCGAACAGCTCCCGCAAAACCAGCGCGAAGTCATCCGCCTCAAATTCCAACACGGCCTCAGCTACAAGGAAATCAGCACCGTCACCAGCCTCAGCGTCACCAACGTCGGTTTTCTGCTGCATACCGCCATCAAACGCCTGCGTAAACTGATGAACCACGCCTGCGCCGAATAACTCACTTTCTCTCCCCCATCCTTCCTTTTTTTCTTTCATGAATCCCTCCTCCGACTTCGATTCCTACGACGATCCTGACTTCACCGCCTATGCCCTGGGTGAAGCCGATCTGGAGCAAAGCACCCGCGTGCGCCAGCGTCTCGCCAACGACCCTGTCGCCCGCGCTCGCTTCGACGACCTCCAACAAACCATTGACGCCCTTCAGCAGGCTCCGCTGCCTCCCCGCCGCGCCCTTCATCCTCGTCAGCGCGAGACCGTCCTCACCATGGGCCAGATCAAGTCGCTGCCCGCCTCCACCCTGCGTCCCCTTCATCACCCGAAACGGTCCAAAAACGTCGTCTGGCAGATCAGCAAATTCGCAGCCGCCGCCTGTCTCGCCATCGGTGCCTTCTTCGTCGGTCAACGCGTCTCTTCAGCCGACAAAAGCCGTCCAATGCTGGCGTCGAATGTTGGCCTCGATCAAACCCAAACACCCCCGCCCTCCAAGCCAGCCCTGATGGAGCCGGCTGCACCAACCGTGACCTTGATCGCCGCGCCGGAACTTCAGAACCACAAGCCGGAAGTCCCGACCGACAGAGCCCTGCTGCCACAGCCTGCGATGCAACCACCCTCCATGGTGCAGCTTCCTCCCGCATCCATGCTCAATTCCCCCCCGTCCGCATCCGCCCCTCCCGCCGCGAAAGTCGAAATCGCCGCCGCCGCCGCCCCCCAAAAAGCAGTCTCCACCGCTGGTTTCATCCTCACCACCGACGTTTCAGAATCGCGCTTCGTCTTCAAACCCAACGATGCACGGCCCAAACCCGCAGAATTCGCCGGGATCATCCTTGCCTCTCCCACCCCCATCATCACCGCTCCTGCCCCTAAAAAATCGACCAAACGCGAGGCCCCCCAGCCACCACTTCAAGTCCGCTCGTGGAAAGCCGAAATTGCCTCGTGCCCCTGGGATACCGACCGACGTCTGATGCGCCTCGTCGTGCAGATCCCCGTCGACCAGCCCGCCATTGAGTTCAACGAAGCCGAATACCAACTTCAAACCACTTTCGATCCCAAACAGGTCAGAGCACACCGTCTCGTCGCCGAAAAACACATCCGCCCCACCAGCGGTCGCAACCAGGCCACCCGCATTGTCTGGTATGAAATCGTTCCCAATACCGGATTCAGCGCCTCCGACGATGCTCCCGCCACTCTTGGCCGACTGAATATCATTCAACCCCGCAACAGTAAATCTGCCGACGAAAGCAACCTGCCTCTGATGGATCGTGGCGCCATCTGGAAGGACGCACGCGAAGATTTCATTTTTGAAACCGCCATGGTTGGCTTCGGTCTCCTCCTTCAAGGCAAGGAGAACATCGGCCATCTCAATCACGATCTCGTTCTCAACCTCGCCGAAGAAAGCAGCAGCGAAGTCCCCCAAGGCGAACGCGCCCGCTTCATCCAAAGCGTCCGCCAAGCCCAAAGGGCCGCAGGGCTCTAAAAAATTGGCAGAGGAAAACGCGAGTTGGCCGAGCGGGTGACCCGTCACGTTACGAAACAGGGAACTGTTCGCACCTCCCGGGATTGGATGTAACCTCATCGCCACCTTCCCAATTTCCCCATGAAACGCAACCGGCTCGGCAAAAGTGGCATCGTCGTCAGCGAGATCTGTCTTGGCACCATGACGTTCGGACTCCAGGCCGATGAAAAAACTTCATTCGCCATGATGGACCGCGCCGTTGAGGCCGGCATCGACTTCTTCGACACCGCCGAAATCTACCCGGTCCCGCCCGATGCTGCCACGTTCGGCATCACCGAGGAAATCATCGGCAAATGGATTCAATCACGCGGCAATCGCGAGCACCTCATCATCGCCAGCAAAGTCACCGGTCCCGGTCACGGCTGGTTCAGACCGCCAGTGCGAGGCGGATTCACGGCGCTCGACCGCCGCCAGATTCACCGCGCCTGCGAAGCCAGTCTCAAAAGGCTCAATACCGACTACCTCGACCTATACCAGACCCACTGGCCCGACCACGGCATGCGCCAGCAGGACACCCTAGAAGCCCTCACCGAGCTCATCCAGCAAGGCAAGGTCCGCACTATCGGAGCCAGCAACGAAACTTCCTGGGGCCTCATGAAAAATCTCTGGGAGTCCGAAAAGCACGGCTTCGCCCGCTTCGACACCGTCCAAAACAATTTCTCGCTGATCAACCGTCGCTGCGAAAGCGAACTCGCCCAAGTGTGTCGCCAGGAAGGTATCAGCCTGCTCCCCTACTCTCCACTCGGAGGCGGCGTGCTGACCGGCAAATACAACGACGGTGCCCTTCCTCAGGGAGCCCGCTTCAGCGACTATCTCGTTACCGGCGGACCGCGCCAGCAACGCATGGCCCGTCGCTTCGTCAATGAACGCACCACCGAGACCACCCATCAACTTTCCCTCATCGCCGCCGACCTGGGCATTTCAGTCACCACCCTCGCCGTCGCCTGGAGCAAACAACATGATTTCGTCGGCTCCACCATCATCGGTGCCACCACTGTCGATCAACTGACCGACTCACTTGCCGCAGCCGATCTTGTCCTCGACTCGTCCACTCTCGAACGCATCAATCAAATCGACGAAGCCATCCCCAATCCCATGACCGAAGACGGCCTGCGCCGCCTCTGACAGGTGAGTTTCCGCCATCAGCTACGATTCATCGTAGGCTGGGGTGGAGCCCCAGTCATCGAACAAACCCACAGCCGATCAATCCAATCCCGTCTTAGGGGCTGGAATACGGATCTGCCCAGGCGGAGGAGGCGGTGGCGGCTTGGCCGGCACAAAATCCACCTCAAATGTCGTCAACTGTCGCTGATAAAAATCATTGTTCGTCAGCTCCCACGCACAAGCCGCGTTTGCTGAATCGGCGATCTCTCGAGCCGCCAGATAGGTAGGAATCGCGTCTTTGAACACATAGAACCAAACCACCGTGTTCGGCTCGCTCCCAAACTTGCGCATGGCCCGCTGAAACACCGATCCCGGTTGTTTCATCGTTGCCACATCCTCGCCACCTCCCGGCTGCATGCTCAATTTCATGCTCAAGCGACTGCCGTTCGGCGTGCCTGTCAGTTCCACCTTCAAATCCCGCGTGCTCAACCTCATCCGGTCCGCGAAAAAGGCCGCCAGCTTGCGGCGATCCACAAACTCTTTGGGTTTCCCTCCAGCCATGATGACTTCCCCAAACAAATCCTTGATCTGCCCTTCAAACATCAGAGACTTTTTCTGTTTTTCTATACCATCAGTGATCACCCGGTAGAACTCCTCGTCATTCAGATAGACCACCTTGGTTCCCACCACCAGAAACCTTTGGATCAAAGCATTCTCTGGGATGGGTCGCGGATTGGGCAGTTTTACCACGGTCGCTGCTGGCGGAATGTAAACAGGCGTGGTGTCCAGCAGCGCCTTGGTCTTTTCCAGCTCCTCCAACATGTTCTCAATCACCACCTTGCGCTCATCCCGCACCTTGGTGTTTTTCTCAAGTTGCGCCCGCAGCTCATCGATGTCCACCATCTTCGTTACCTGGGACTCATCCGTCGTATCCAGCGTCTTCAACTCTTCATCGGACTTTTTGAGATTGTCCTTCGTCAGCAACATCTCCTCCTCAAGCTTCTTCGGATCAAGCTGCGGTTTCTCCTTCACCAATTCCTCCTTCAATGCTTCAAACTGCTCAACCGTCACCGGTGGCAGTTCGGACAGGATCTTTTCGATCGACACCGCAATGTTCAAACTGACCATGATCAACACGATCATCAACACCCCCACCACGTTGGTGACGGTATCCATCAGCGAATCCAGGTTCAGTGCGCCATCGCCGTCTGATTTGCGTTTTGCCATCGAAGTTTAGTTTGCAGGTAGGAGGTTGATTAGTTGGTCACCGATGCGGTGGGTGCCGGAGCAGCCGCCGGCGGTTTCGGCTCGACCAGCTTCACGCCTTCCGGAGGCGGAATGGTGCCAAGAAATTCGTTGAACATCTTCAAATCCACCTCACCACGTCCCGGCAAGGGCAGGCGGCCAATCTGGTCCGCACTGAACTGGTAGGTCGACATCGCCCAGCCCGCCGCCTTGTTAAATGCGTTCATGCCATCGTCCCTCAAAAGGAAAATGATCTTCGATTTGGGCATGGCCTTCACCTGTTTCAAATACTCGTTGAAGGCAACGTCCGCCACCACCACCTCATCTGCCGCACTCAGCACCGTCTTCTTCTCGGCATCCCAGTAAACCGTGATCCTGCCTCCAGAAACCTCCACAAAAAACACCTTGCTCCCCGCCGCCAAACCTGAACCACCTGGCTGCACCACCACCGGCGGAATTGGCTTGTCTTTCGGAATCTGACGCTTGTTCAACTCCGCCATCAAAAGCTCAAGCTCTTTCTTGATCTCCACCTCCTGTTTCTTGAACCCGTCAATTTCCAACAACAGGTTGTCCAGCTCCTTCAGCAATTCCTGACTGATCTGCTGGTTCATCTCCTTGATGCTCGCATCCGTCGTCAGCAGCTTCCGCAACCGCGCCACACGCTCCGACTTCTGTGCCAGCTCAGCCTTCAGCTTCTCCAGTTGCTCCACCTTTTGATCCACATCCTTCGTCAACTCCTGCTGCTCCTTCTGCTGCTCCAGCATCTTCTGGTAGTCCTGCGCCAGCTTCATCTCTTCCGGCGTCCTCCCTCCCGTCTCCTGGGATTGTGACACCGCAAGCACCACAATGATCATGATCAACGCGCCAATGAGACACGCCAAGATGCTCAGGAACGGAAAAAGCGACACCTCATCACCAGAGGACTTGGAACGACGTTTGGCCATGATCGATTATGCGGGACTATAACAATAGGGGTATCTGTCAGATGGAGTTCCCGCCGGGCGCCTGCCCGACTGGAACACGGCATCAGTCAGTCATCAGTCGCGGCCGAACCAGCCCTTCTTCTTGACGGTCTGCTGCACGATCACCTGTTTCTCACCAAGCTCCTTCAACACCGTGTTCAACCCGCGAATTCCAGTCTCCAGACCACCAATGTATTGGGAAGTCTGACGCAAGGTGTCCTTGAGAGACTCCTGCATCTCAGAACGCATGAGCGTCGTGTTGTTGATGAATTCCTTGGTGACCACAGCTTGAAAAGTGTCAGAACGTTTGTCCAAATTATTGGCATATTCGTTCATTCGTTTTGAAAGCTCGTTCAAATCCACCAAAAATTCCTTCTGCGCACCAGCCACTGCCTGAACCAGCGCATCCGCCAGACCGGCAGGCTCCTGATTCCCACCCATGGTCTCCTCCAAACGCGGCAGCAGGATGTCGTTACAAAACGCATCAATGTCGTTGAGGTTGTCATCTTCCTTCTTGGAGAGCGAACTCATCGGGAACTGAAGAATCATCGCCAGAACCAGACCAAGAAGAGTCGTATCAAACGCCGTGCCCAAACCGCTGGTCACCTGGCTGATGGAACCGATGATCTTGTCCACGTCTTTTGCATCCGACAAATCCATGCTTCCGATGGCCTGCGACAGACCGAGAACGGTTCCGATGAAACCCAGAATTGGAATTGCCCAAAGGAACACCTTCAACAGCGCATAACTACCGCCCACGCGGTTGGCATCAATGTCCGACTGGCTCGACATCATTCCACCCACAGCCGAGGTGCTTTGCTTGATCTCAAACAACTCCAGCCCCTTGCGAATGCGGTTCACCATCAAGCTGTCACGCAAACGGTGAGGAAGGTTGTAAACGTGGTCAATGAAGCTTCCGATGTTCTTGGAGTTGATCTCACGACCCAGCTCCATCGGCAGCACATCCAGCAACAACGCCTCACGCTGATGACGCAACTTCTGCAATTTCAAATACACAATGCCCATCGCCCAGGTGAAGAAGAACGTTTCTGCAAAGTTCACCCAGGTGCGCTGAATGAACATCGCCGCCAGATACTGCATGAAATTGTATTCTGAAGACGGCGTCTCAGGACTTGGATTGAACGGATACAAGATCCCATACCATGCCACGAACAACACCGCGCCAATCCCCAAGCTCAACCAGATGCTCGGGTTCGCAGGATCGGCCTCTTTCCAGCCCTCGCGCTGCGGTTTGGATTGTTGAAAACTCAAATCACCACCTGAGGTGGAAGAATAATCCCCGTGTGTGGTCGACGCAGCCGCCGGAGCGCTCGCAGCTCCCAAAGCAGGACCCGCCGCATCAGGAGCAGGCATCTCAGCCGCCGGATCTCCAGGAATTTGTAGCTTCGTGTTGCAGCCAGGGCATCGCACAACTTTACCGACCCATTCAGGCTCGGCCTTCAAACTCATTGAACAGGAGGGGCACTTAAACTTCATATATCGGGTTGATTTAGGGAAACTGACCAACAACTCGCTGGCCGAGTCGGGCAGTAAAGCTACGAAAGACGTTGCTCTGACACAAGAACAAAACGTGTTCTTTTGAAGATATTGTGACCTTCGCCATCACCCGCGCCAGCCCCTTTCACCCAACTGTCAATTAATCTACCTCAGGACGCGGGTCCCGGCTGAACAATTCCCGCAGCGCCTCGCGCGGCGATTTTTGCTCATACAGAACTGCATGCACCTCGTCCAGCAACGGGGTGCGCACGCCGCGACCTCTCGCGCAAAGCCACAAACTCTCCGTGTTTGGGACACCTTCCGCCACCATTCGCATCCCGCCCATGATGTCGCTCAAACTCCTGCCCTGACCCAACATCAGTCCCACGCGGTGATTTCGACTGTGCTCCGAATAACACGTCGCCACCAAATCCCCCACCCCGCTCAAGCCATAAAAAGTTTCCGTCCGCCCCCCGCTCGCCACCCCGAGCCTCACCATCTCCGCCAACGCTCTTGTCACCAGCGCCGCAATGGCGTTGTCCCCCAGTCCCAAACCCTTCGCAATCCCGGCCGCGATCGCATACGGATTTTTCATCGCCCCCGCCCACTCCACCCCCAGCACATCCGTGCTCGTGTAACAACGAAACCACGGCAGCGAAAACGTCTGCTGCAACCTGATCGCCATTCCTTCATCCAAACACCCCACCACCGCCGCCGAAGGCATCCGGCGCGCAATTTCCTCCGCATGATTCGGCCCTGAAAGCGCCGCCACCGTCACTTGCGGAAACACCCCATGCAAAATCTCCGTCATGCACCGCCCTGTTCCCAACTCCACCCCCTTGCTGCATGACAACAACACCGTGCTTTCATCCACCAATCCAAGCGAACCCATTTCCGCCGCCAGTGCCGCCATCGATTTCGAGGGCGTCACAAACACCACCAGGGGTGCCGGGCGCAGCGCCTGCAAAGACGACACCGGCTCCACCTCCGCCGGAATCTCCACATCCGTGAGATACCGGCCATTGCGACGCGTCACCGCCATCTCCGCCATCAACGCCTCATCACGACCGTAAAACTGCACCCGCAAACCGCGCGCTGCCAACATCGCCGCGAGTGCCGTTCCCCAACTTCCCGCACCCAACACTGTCGCCGATTCCATCATGGCTTCTCCTTCTTATTCTTTTTCTCAAAACGGTTTTCCTTGCCCTGCAACAATCTCTGAAGGTTCGATCGGTGACGCACCACCACCAACACCCCCAGCACAATCCCCAAACCCAGCAGCACCAGATTCCAGCGCTCGTCGATCGTCATGATTACCGCCATCGCCACCGGCAGGGAAATCGCCGAGACCACCGAGGCCAGCGCCACATACCTTGTGGTGTAAAAAATCACCAGCCACACCACCAATGCCACCACCAACGCCCAGGGTGCAAGCCCAATCAGCGCCCCTGCCGACGTCGCCACGCCCTTCCCTCCTTTAAATCCCAGCCAAAAGGTGAACGAGTGCCCCAAGACTGCCGCCGCAGCACATAAAACTTCCACCAATCCCACGGTGTTGGCCTCAGCCCCGTTCAACCAACTGCTCCATGATACCAACAGCACCGGCAACAACCCCTTCAACATGTCCAACGCAAACACCGGAATCCCCGCCTTCTTGCCCAACACCCGCAACACATTTGTCGCCCCGATATTGCCGCTCCCATGCTTGCGAATATCAATCCCATGCCACTTCCCCATCAAATAACCAAATGGCAGCGACCCGCAAAACCACGCAATAGCGATCAGCAACACAGCGGCAGGGAGAAAAGACATTCCCTATCTCTAAACAGGTTTCAGCAATAGGCAAGCGCACTCAAAAAACCCCCGATCGACACAGCATTTGCCAGCATGACCACTCTTATATTACCCAACCACACCACTGCATTCTAGAGAATCCATAAAAACACACATCTGTTAAACAATCCCATATCAGCTATTGACACAATCTGAATATTCCTTAACAATTAACATAAATTAGCCGATTCCCTGCCGTGTCCCCGACAAGTTACCTCATCGCGCTGCCCGTTAGCATCATCGCCGTATCCGGTTGGATGGTGAAAATGGAGAATGACACTTTCCTCCACAACCAAAGGTCGGAGCAATCCTTTTACTCTCCGGAATCCAATTACCGGGCGGTCAACTCTTCCCACAGCGTTCATAACGCTGCCCGTCTTGACCACGATCGTTACGGTCAAAACTTCGACAGCGCCAATTCCCTCGGCGAATCCATCATCAGCCGTCCCATCGGCGAACGTGCTTCAAAAACAAGCCAGCCATGGCTCGCTTCCCATCAAACACGCGCCCATTCCTCCAACCCGGTCGAGCTGCTGGACATCCCCGGGTTCATTCCTCCGACCGATAAAGTGGACGAACATTTTCAAACCGTCCCGGTTGAATCTGGATTCCACATCACCGCCGACGAAGCCACGAAGGTCGACATGGCCGGTCAGAACGTCATCTTCAACGGCAACGTCACCCTCACCTCCCCCCAATTCAAAATGTCATCGAACCGCCTCAAGGTTCACATGTCCGATGACAAAAAGAGTTTCCGCCTGGCCGAAGCCGAGGGCAACGTTCATGTGCAACTCACCGGCGTGACCGACGACAAAAAATACCGCGGCCAGTCCAACGCCGCCATCTACGAGCCAGAAAAATCCAAACTCACCATGACCGGCTGGCCCCGCATTCAAGGCCAGGGACAAGAACTCATTGCTGCAGAAGCCAGCACCAAAGTCTTTCTCTACCCCGATACCGGCAGAATGGACACCCAGGGTCGCGCCCAAACCCGCGTCGCCAAACAGTTCATGGTCAATGAATCGCCCGTGATGCAAAACCGGTAGCCCCCATCTCCAGGTGGTAGACTTCGACGACTACCCTTACTCCCAGATCCGCGCCGCTGGCAGCACTTTGTTCGGTCGCCTTATTGTCTTGGCCGCCGCCTTCATTCTTGGAGCCATGATCGGCGTGATCAGTAGCGCTGACTCATGGGCAGAGATTCGGGACAACATCATTGAGATACCCTTGATCATTGTTTCTTCTCTTCTTTTCGGTCGCGGACTCATCGTGTTTCCTGTAATGCTCGTCCTCGCCGTTCTCTTTATCCGGTGGGAATGGCCGCTTTGGATCGCGATCGTCGTTACTCTACTGATGTGGTGGAACACTCACAAAACTCTGCAGTTCGTGACATTCAGCGACCCCATCGACAGGGCGATGAAAAAATACGACGCCGACAAGAAAAAAGCCAACGAACAAAGGGAAGCGAGACGCGCCCTCGACGAAGGCAAAGCCGAGAATTGATTCAGCCTCACTTCTTCCGCCAAGGCAGGAAAGATGACTTCTCCTGTGGTGCCGCCGCTCCCGCCAGTTCGCGCTCCTCGCCTTTCATTCCAGTCTCATCCACCTCCTCCGGTTCCACATAATCCTCCGCCTGCGGCAAACCCGCAAACTCATCCCCACGCTTCCGTCCCTTCACCCGCTTCGGCACTGGACGCACCAACGGCGCATTTGCCGAATCCGGACCAATCAACCCGCCTGAAAAAACCATCTTCATCGCCTCCTCCAACGTCAGGGGAGCATCAATCAACGTGTGCGTCTCCGCCACAATCAAAAGTCCCGTCATCGGACTCAAAGCCCCCGGCACAAACACCATCGTCATCGACTTCTGCGTCTTCTCATCCATGAACTGACCCGTCACAAATCCCACCAGTTTCATCCCCGGCGACGGATACTCCACATACACCACCCGCTTAAAATTGCGCGTATCGCCAAACCCCCGAAACGCCTCAATCACCTGCTTCAACGATTTATAAATGAACGAGATCATCGGAATGCGCAGCAACAGCTTGTCCATCGCCGAAACCACCCGCACCCCCAGCACGTTGGTCGCCATGACCCCGAGCGCCACCAGCACCACCACCGGCACCAGGAAACCGACAAAACGCGTCAACATCAGGAACGTTTCCCCGGTCAAATCGATCTGCAACGCCGGTCCCACCGTCTGATTGTAAATGGACCCCATCGAAATCAGCAACGGCGTGCTCATTCCCAACAGGAACTCATAGACAAACCGTAAAATCCAAAACGTCACCACCAGCGGCACCACCAGCGCCAACCCGGCCAGGAACTTGTTACGAAGCCAGATCACAGGGTGGCGTATGGGAGAAGTATCAGTCATGCAAAAAAACGAAACCTAAGAGCACAGACAACCTTAGCTCCCCGTCATTCAATCCACAACCGACATCTCCCTTATCCTTTCCCAAACGTCTCCCACATCGTCCCCTCATGAAAAGCCGCTGGCATCTCCGCCAGCCATTTCCCTACCAGCCACGACATCAACCAAAGCAACCCCATTCCCATAACCACCTGCATCGCGACGGTCAGTAAATACCAATCCTTCTTTGCCACTGCCTCAACCGTCGTCTTCTCCCGATAACACGCGCCGCAAACCATCTTCCCCTCCAGACTCGTCACGCACTCACGACAAAAAACCTGCGCACAAGCCGTGCAACGGGCCGCCGCCTCACGCTTGGGATGATTGAGACACTGCACCTGAGCCATACTTCCTCATCCTCCTTCATTTGAATCATCCTGCAAAGGACGCAGTTCCGTTTGGCCACCCGACGCCACCATCGGCGGTGGCACCGCCGCCTGGGGCACTTTTCTCCACCAGCCGCCCGCCACCATCAACACGCCCAATACCGCTAGCAATCCGCCCAGGCCCATCATCAAAAAGCCCCAGACACCCGCCTGCTCCATGGAGAAATTAGCCGCTCCCTCCGCCATCTCGGGCAGTGTCAACGTTCTTCCCCCACTCCCGGCATTGACCCCCGACATCACACTTACGGCAATGAACATCACATACAACCCCACCCCCGACAACACCTGCAACACCACTGATGTCCACATCAATCCTTTCAAACCCGGAGAAGTGGAAAACGACATCACCCTCACCAGCCCCACCAACACCAGCAAGAATGCCACCAGCCCCAGCAAAACGTCGGTCACTAAAAACGCCACGCCATTGACCCACAGTTCACCCGCCACCGCCAGCCCCCAAAGCAACATCGTTACCCCCGCCGCCATCACCCAGGCCGATCCCGGCCACGCCGGTTTCCCATGAGCCGTTGGCAATCCTGGTGGTCCGGGAACCGCAGTCGCCAAAGGCACCGCTGACACTTCCGATGAAGGCATCTCCCCCTGCCTCTCCAAACAGATCTTCTCCAACGCATCCATCACCCGAAGCGCCTGCCGCTCCCGCTTCAGCGCCTTCAGCTTCAACACCTGCACGGACGTCTGCACCATGCACCGGCACGAAGGCCCCTTTTGCAGATGCACCACCAACACGAGCAACAATCCCAGCGCCGCAATGGCCAAAGTCAGCGCCAACCCCGACATCTCCCCATACGCCAACCATGCGCCCATCCCCAAACCTGCCACCCCCATTGCCTGCAGCACGCCCAGCCAGATCCACGAAGAAGTCCTCACCAAACTCAGCGCCTGAATGTTTTTGTAATCGATGCGCCGATACCGCTCCACAAACGCCCAAAACACCCCCCGTCCCTCGACCACCAACATATGGTCCGTCCCCTGCCACAAACTACCTCGAACTCCATGAGTCCCCGCCAGCCATCGGTAGTCTTCAAACGCCTTTTTCATTTTGTTCAACTCATCAACTCACAGCTCCGTCCAGAAATGCACCAACGCAACCACCCCGACCACCCAGGCAAGCAACTGCAACACTGCGAGACCCACTCCCATCATCAGCCGACCGCGCCCTCTCGGCACCAAACCCCTCGGTGCATTCCAATACCTCAACCCCAGAAACAACGCCGCCGGAGCCGCCACCAACGTCAGCATGATCGAAAATACCGCGAACGCATAAAACAATACCGTGAACACAAAAATCAGCGACAACAGCCATGGCCCCACCGACAGCCCCAGCACCACGTTGTCCCATAACACCCGTTTCGCCTGAAACTTCGTATCTGCCCCCTTCGTCCGCAATTCATCCAGACACTTCAAACAGACCACTTCCTCCCCCCACGTCGCCACCCAGGCGTCCGAAACAAAAACCCCGCAATGCGAGCAACTCTTGGTCGCCACCCTGACAGGATCATAAAAACACCGCGTCTCCCCCAACTGAATTTCGCCTTCATTTGATGGAAGCGCCGGTGGCCGGCTCGCCACTCCAAACACTGCCGGCAAAACCCGCACCTCCAGCCGACGCCGACACGTGCCGCAGCTCGACACCGGCTGACCGCGAAAAATCGCCGCCTGCTGCGTCGCCCCGCATCCCGCGCATCTCACCCAGGCCATGATCCAAAATAAGGCTCACCAACTGGGACTACTTGCGCACCACCCGCGTCGCGCAGATGTGATCATGCAACGCCCGCTTCTGCGGCTCGTCAAATGCCACCATCAAATACAGCAACTGGCAAACGGCATAGCTGATCAAGTCCGCAAAAGCCCGTCCAACCGCACGACCGAACGTCACCTTGCCGCCATCCGCCGTCACCACCCGGATTCCCACTGCCAGTTTTCCTAGAGTGCCCCCCCACATGGCCACCATCACGGCATTGTAGGCAACCACTGCCCCCCAGATGACCACCATGAAGCCAAGCTGAAACATCGCCATCGCCATCGCTACTTCTGGATCGTTCTCCATCCTTCCCGAAGACAGGCTCTCAAAAAATTCCGCACCCACTCCCAGCCCCATGACCCCTATCAACGCCACGATCACCATGAAAATTGTCAAAACCACCCAGTCGATCAACTTCGCCCCCACCCGAATCCAAAAACCCGCATAAGGCAGATCCGTTGCCGATCCAGTAGCGCCCACCCCAATCACCGCCCCTTCGCGCAACTGCTGCACCAAGACATCCTTGTTCTCCTCCGGAACCGCCACCCCGCCAATCACCGGTGCATTCGAAACCACCATCAGATCAGGTCGCGCCTTCTCCAATGCCTGCCATTCCGGCTGCCCTTCCCGCCAGACCAGCGTCTTGGGAAGAATGACACCATCACGAACAAGCGTCGTGAACTCCATGTCCGAAACCGGACCCTTTTGTTGCCCACCGAGCGCGTAATACCAGTTCATAAGATCGAGTAAATCCAGGTGCATCCAAGCGCAAGTCGGTGACTTGCGCCATCAAAAAATAGCCAGTGTCCCTACCTCTTAAAAATCTTACCCCATAAACCCTTCTTCTCCTCCAGCTTTTCCGTCTTCACCCCCACCGGAATCGCCCCCATGCCTCCTCCTTTTGAAACACTCGCCCCACTTCCCGCCTTTCCACCTTTTACCAACGACTCCAACACCACCTTCCCCGTCTTACGGATGTCCGGCGCTTTCTTCTCAGATGCAACGACAACCGCCGCCACTGCCACAGGCTCCGGCTCCGTTTTCAACCAATCGGGACTGACCTTCTCCACCTCATTCCACCTGTCCATCTCCGGCTTCCAAATTAAACTTTGAGCCGAAACCTTGCCCTCCTTGATCAATGCCTTCATCTCCGTCTCCGAAACCGGCCCCAAAGCCTTGCCATTCAGAGCATGATACCAACGCGTTTCACTCATGAGACTGGATAATACCTAAACCATCAGTCGAAAAGCAAAATTCACCACATCCCAAATATCTCAACCACCCGCATCCACCGGCGGCGAAGATTTCCCAATCCTTACCTCCGGCCCCAAAAATCTTGGATCAGTCTTGAAAACTTCCACATCCAGCACCGCCATCATCCTCGCGCCCACTTCCCGAACCCGCACCTTCCAGCCCGTGTTCACCGCAGGCATCGCCGCATCAAACGCCACCACGTCCGGCATCCCGTTGCGACGCGCAATATACAAGGCCCGCTCATTGTGAAACCGCTGCGCAATCACCATGAACTCCTCCATTCCAAAAACCTTCTTCGCCCGCACCACACTGTCCAACGTCCGAAACCCCGCATAATCACAATACACCCGCTCCGCCGGCACCCCCGCCTTCACCAACGCTTTTTTCATCTCTGCCGGTTCATTGTAACCCGCCCTCGCATTGTCTCCGCTGACTATCAAATACTGCACCTTGCCGGCATGATACAACTTCGCTGCCGCCTCCATGCGCGTGGTAAAAAACAAATTGTCCCGAATGCCCACCTTTGGCGCCGTCCCCAGCACCAGCCCCACCAGTCGCGCCGGCACCTCATCCACCACTGCATGACAACGACCGCGCGCCATTCCATAAACCACCAGATAACAGGCAGCCACCACCACCACCACGTGCAAAAGAAAAAACATCGTTCGAAACATCCAAAGCTTGATCAATTCATCCAACCACACCATCCAGCGCCCTACCCCGTCCACACAGCGCCCCCACCACGAACCCTTTCGTCCTGCCGAAATTTTCTGATTCATCGACTATGAAAACTCCCCCTCCGTCACAACGGTATCCTTCCAGCCATACATCCATCGACATTCTCGTTGCGACATAACCATCCATCAATTTCGAATCCACCCTTGCCTCATGCGACTCCTAGTTCAACGAGTTTCTCAAGCCAGCGTCCACATCCATGGTCAGCTTCACGACCACATCCAGCGCGGCCTCCTCATCTTCGTCGGCATCGAAGCCGTCGACACTCTCGAAGACGCCACCTGGCTTGCCTCCAAGATTGCCAAAATTCGGCTCTTCCCCGACGACCAAGCCCCGATCAACGCCGACCTCGCCGCCGTCAACGGCCAGCTTCTCGTCATCAGCCAGTTCACCCTCCACGCCAGCACGCGCAAAGGCAACCGCCCCTCCTTCATCCGCGCCGCCCGACCCGAGCACGCCGAACCCCTTTACCAAAATTTCCTCCAACTCCTTGAAAACCTCACCAACACCGAAGTCAAACGCGGCGTCTTCGGAGCCGACATGCAAATCAGCCTCATCAACGACGGACCCGTCACCATCTGGATCGACTCCCAAAATCGCGAGTAAAAAAACCCGCGAAAATTGAACCCCAATCCCCCCATTGGCGTCTTCAACTCTCTCCATCATTCGTTGCAACAGCACTGTTCATTGCCAACTCCCCCTTATCGTGTAAACGTTTCCGCTCGTGAATCCGCCTGCCAAGCCCACCCCACTCCACATGATCGCCGTCTGTGCCGGCCTCATCATGCTCTTCGTGGGCACCTGGTTTCTCGTCAAGAAAAGCAGTCCCAACGACGAAACCCCATCATCCGCTCCCGTTGCAGCACCTGCCATCGTCTCGTCTCCATCTCCAGTTCCGGCTCCGTCTCCAATTGCATCACCCGCTCCTATTCCTCCTCAAGAATCTCCCATTCCGCCAGTAGAGGAAGCCAAACCAACGCCGCCGCCCCCCGCCATCACCATGCGCGAACCGGACCTGGCGATCCCCATCACACCGCCCCCAGCCGCTGTTCCTGCTCCTGCTCCAGCTCCAGCTGTCGAAGCCATGGCGGCGGCCCCTGCCCCTCCGCCCACACCTGAGATCCCCGAGCCCATTCCCGCTGCTTCTGCTCCTTCCGATCCACCAGTCGCCATCGCAGGCCCCTTTGAAATCCACGGCCCTCTCAAGCCCGCCGACCAACCCCTCCTCGTCATCGCGCCCATCACACCCGATCCCGCCACCGTCGATCCCAACGCCGTCCCTTTCCCTCCTGCCGCCGAATCCCCCACGCAAATGCCCATGTCCGAAACCGGCATGGCGAACAACAGCACCAACACCGCCCCGGGCGGCATCAGGGACGTCACCAATTCCCACGCCACCGACCACGATATGGAAGGCGATCCCGAAGACGGTCCCGTCAATCCCAAAAACGCCGTCGCCGAAAAAACCACCGACATCAAACCCACCACCAGCGCCGCCATGCCCGGTTGGGAACTGCTGAATTACCAGTCCCGCGACTACATCACCGCCAACAGCATCCAGCGCTTCTACCGCTTCAACAACCTCAAGGTCGAGAGCAAAAACGTCTGGTTCACCTCCCCCGTGCTCATCATGAAGGCGAACCTTGGCAGCCACGAACTGCTTATCAACAACATCAAATTCGTCCTGAGCTACCCCGTGGTAATGCTCAACAACAAACCCTGTTTTTCCCGACTCGACCTCTGCAAACTCATCGATCCCGTCCTCCGTCCCAGCTACATCGGCAACGCCAAACTCTTTGACACTGTCGTCATCGATCCCGGCCATGGCGGCAGCGATGGTGGAGCGCGCGGCATCTACGGCCACGAAAAAGATTTCGCCCTCAAGCTTGGCCTGCTTCTCAAACGCTCCCTCGAACAACGCGGCATCAAGGTCGTCATGACCCGCAGCACCGACGTCTTCCTCTCCCTCCCCGCCCGCGTTGCCATCGCCAACAAAATCCCCAACTGCATCTACGTCAGCCTCCACTACAACTCGGGCCCGAGCACTGCCACCGGCATCGAAACCTTTGCCCTCTCGCCGCAAGGCAGCTCCTCCATCTACGGTCGTCGCAGTGTTGACGCCGTCGCCTTCCAGGGCAACCAGCTCGACTCCGAAAACATCGCCCTCGCCACCGCCGTCCATGCCGGCGTTGTTCATCACTTCAAACTTGTCGATCGCGGCGTCAAACGCGCCCGCTGGCGCGTCCTCACCGGCCTCCAACGTCCCGGCATTCTGTTCGAAGGCGGCTTCGTCACCAATGCCAACGACGGCAAACTTATCGCCGCCGACAACTTCCGGGTGGAACTCGCCAACACCATCGCCCAATCCATCATCAACTACCGCAACGCCCTAAAACCCCGCGCCCGCACGACTACGAGCCGATAGTCGGAGATCACATCATCCTCCCGTCGCGCCAGTCACCCAGTGCAGGTATTCCGGCAAACCCGCCACCACCGGCACCGCCACAATCTCCGGCACCTCATACGGATGCAGTTCACGGAGTCGAACTTCAAGATCGGCATACCTTTCGCGCGTCGTTTTCATCACTGCCAGCACCTCCGAGGCCGTTTCCACCTTACCCTCCCATCGGTAAATCGATTCCACGGATGGACACAAATTGACACACGCCACCAGTTGCGATTCCACTAGAACTGTGGCAATTTGTCGCGCTTTCTCGACCGACGGCATCGTGCAAAAAACGATCAAAATCTCTGTATCCATGCCTTCCACTATATGAAATCCGGCTTCTTCGACAAGCTCGTCAAACGCATGGACCACCTGGAGCCTGCCGACATGCAGCGCTATCTCCAGCGCCTCGTGCAGGAGAAAGGACTGTTTGAAAAAGTGTTCGAAGCCTTGCAGGAAGGCGTCATTCTCCTCGACCAAGAAGGCAAGGTCACCTACGTCAACTCCGCCGCCTGCAACCTCTTTGGACTTCAACGCGACAACATCCACGGCCAGCAGCTGACCCAAGGCCTGCAAGGCTTCGACTGGAATGCCCTCCTCAAATCCGGCGGTGCTGTCAGTCGCGACCTGGAAATTTTCTACCCCGAAAATCGCTACCTCAACTTTTACGTCACCCCCATCGACGAACACGAAGACCTCGGCTTCGTCATGCTCATCCGTGACATCACCCTTACGCGCAAACTCACCGAGGAAAAAATCGAAAGCGAACGCATCACCGCCCTCACCATGCTCGCCGCCGGTGTTGCCCACGAACTCGGCAACCCGCTCAACTCCCTCACCATCCACCTCCAACTGCTTTCCCGCCGCCTCCGCAAACTCGACAAAAAATCCAGTGGCAACCTCGAAGAACTCCTCGAGGTGGCCCAGGGAGAAATCAAACGCATGGACGGCATCATCAGTCAGTTCCTCGCCGCCATCCGACCCACCCAGCCCCAGCTCCAGCGCCTGCACCTCAACGATCTTCTCCACGAAACCCTCAAGGTCCTTAAACCGGAAATCAAACAGGCCAACGTCCGCATCAAACTCGACCTCCGCAGCGACCTCCCCGCCATGCTTCTCGATGGCGATCAAATCAAGCAAGCCTTCTATAACCTTATCCGCAACGCCTGCCAGGCCATGCCCAACGGCGGCAGACTGACCATCAGCGGCACCTTTACCGATTTCGAAATCCGTCTCAGCTTCCACGATCAGGGCAAAGGCATCACCTCCGAAAACATGGGCAACCTCTTCCAGCCGTTCTTCACCACCCGCAAATCCGGCACCGGGCTCGGCCTCCTCATCGTCCGTCGAATCATCCGCGAGCACGGCGGCGAAATCGAAATCGAAAGCAAAGTCGCCGAAGGCACCCGCATCAATCTCTACCTCCCCCTCACCGAAAAACGCATGCGGTATCTTGAGTAAACCACTCGCATCAATCCTTATCCTCTAGCCCCTTCATGGATCCCACAATCCTCATCGTTGACGACGAAAAACACACCCGCGAAGGCCTTCGTCTCTCGCTTGAAGACGACTTCGACGTCTACGTCGCCAGCAACAGCGCCGAGGCCATGGAGATTCTGCGCCACGACAACGTCCAGCTCATGCTCACCGATCTCCGACTCGGCGGTGAATCCGGCATGGACCTCATCCAAAGCGCCCTCGCCCTCCCGCAGCCCCCCATCTGCGTGATGATGACCGCCTACGGCTCCGTCGACACCGCCGTCGAAGCCATGAAGCAGGGGGCCTACGATTTCGTCACCAAACCCCTCAACCTGGACGAGGTCGAAATTCTCATCAAGCGCGCCCTCAAAAACCGCGCCACCGAAAAAGAAAACGTCGAACTCAAACGCCAGGTTGAACGCAAATACACCATCGACGGTATCCTCGGTCAGGCCGAGAACATGAAACCCGTTTTCGAGATCATCGAACAAGTCGCCCCCACCCGCGCCACCGTGCTCATTGATGGCGAATCCGGCACCGGCAAAGAACTCGTCGCCCGCGCCATCCATAACCTCTCCGGTCGCCCCAAGGCAAAACTCGTCACCGTCCACTGCGCCGCTCTCTCCCCCAACGTCCTCGAATCCGAACTCTTCGGCCATGAAAAAGGTGCATTCACCGGAGCCCAGGACAAGCGCATCGGCCGCTTCGAACTCGCCGATGGCGGCACCTTGTTTCTCGACGAAATCGGCGAGATCGACGCCAACATCCAGGTCAAACTCCTTCGTGCCCTTGGCGAACAGACCATCGAACGTGTCGGCGGCTCCAAACCCATCCACGTCGACGTCCGCGTCGTCACCGCAACCAACAAAGACCTCGCCGCCCTTGTCAAAGAAGGCAAATTTCGCGAAGACCTTTATTGGCGCCTCCACGTTGTCCGCATCCATCTTCCCCCTCTTCGCGAGCGCAAACCCGACATCCCCGTCCTCGCCGATGCCTTCCTGCGCGAACTCGCTGAGCTCAACAACAAACCCTACAAACCCCTCAGCGAAGAAGCCCTGCAAGCCCTCCTCGCTTACAACTGGCCTGGCAATGTGCGAGAACTCCGTGCCGCCATCGAACACGGCATCGTCATGTGCAACAGCGCGCGCGTCGGCCTAAAAAATCTTCCGCCTACCGTCACCGGTGGCAGCTTCATCTCCTTCAACTCCACTTCATCAACGACTGCACCAGCGGAAGTTCCTCTCATCGACCTGAACCTCGAAACCATGGAACGCCGACTCATTGACGAAGCCCTTGTCCGTTCCGGCGACAACCGCACCGAAGCCGCCGAACTCCTCGGCCTCAGCCGCCGCACCCTGCAACGCAAACTCAAAGAAATGAACCGCGTCAAGCGCATCCGCCGCTCCGAGTAACGATCCTACTCTTACTCTTACTCTTACTCCTCCTCTTACTCTTACTCTTACTCTTACTCCTACTCCCCACACTAAATCCCGCCACCTTCCTCGTCCCCAAATTTCCCCACTCGTCCTCGTCCTCGTTCTCCTACTCGTCCTCGACACTCAACGCCTCAATTTCACCCGCGCAAAAAAACACCCAAACCTCCCTACACCCGCCATCCCCACTCGTTCCCCGTTCTCCCAACACCCACCACCATCGGGGACGAGTAGGAGAACGAGGACGAGGACGATTACCTCTCCTTGACCCATCACCCCAACCCCCTTACCCTGTCCCACATCCATGCGCTACGCCACCCGCGAACAACGCCTGCGCCACCGCCTCATCAATCAATGGCGCAACGCCGAAGGTGCGCCGTTGCAGGACCTTCCGACTCTCACTCCCGACAACCTTCTTCCACAAATTCTCAAAACGTGGAAGCTCGATGACCGCCTCCGGGCCGAAGAAATGACAGCCGCGTGGCAGGACATCGTTGGAGCCTTCGTCGCCCAGCACACCGCGCCCGATGGTATCAAACGCGCCGTCCTTACCATCCGCCTTGCCCAACCCGCCATCCATCACACCCTCATGATGAAAAAAGCCGAACTTCTCCAGCGCCTGCAGGATCGTTTTGGCGAAAAAACCATCAAAGACATCCGCTTCCGTCACGGTTGATGACGTGAGTTCAGGGACAATCTGCACCCATCGAATCTTCCATCTCCGCGACACCGTCGTTTCCGCTCATGTGGCATCAACTGCTAAAAACCTCCCATGTCAGAGCCGTTGAAGAAACGGATCGCGAAAACCACATCTGGCCGCAAGAAACCCGCCGGGCCGCCACCCAGCAAACCAGAAACGAATTCCCCAACATCGCGCTGCCGAAGTTCCTCACCGAGCGCTCCCGCATTCTTCTTGAAAAACCTTCCGCCAAACCCGTCCCACCCCAGCTAGACCTCCCACGCATCCCCTCCTGGCTCGGCTTCAATGGTTGGATCGCCGCGATCATCGTCGGATGGTTCCTCGCCGCCCTCGGTCAGGAAAGCGAAATCAATCTCCTCGCGCTTCCCCTCATCGGCCTGCTGCTTTGGAACGGCATCGTCATGCTCCTCAGCCTCATCTCCGGCGGCAAATCCACAGCACCTGATGCCGTTGCCAATTATCTCATACAACGCGCCAGAGCCCATCAATCCCCGATCTCGACCCGCTTCATCGAACTCATTCAACGCCCCTGGCTGCAACGTTTCACCTACCGCTTCCGCGCCTGGCTGCACATTGCCGCCGCCCTCCTTGCCCTCGGCAGCATCAGCGGCATGTATGCCCGCGGCTGGTCCAAAGAATACCGCGCCGTCTGGGAAAGCACCCTGCTCAACGACCAAAGCGCCACCACCTTCTTCAACACCCTCTTCCAACCTGCCTCCCAACTCCTCAACATCCCCGTTCCCACCTCCGACATCCGTGCGATGCGACGTGGCATCAACCTCACCGCCCGCCAGCCCGCCGCCGCCCTCCCCTGGATCCACCTTTACGCCGGCACCCTCGCCCTTTTCATCATTCTTCCTCGTGGACTCCTCGCCCTACTCGAATGGCAACGCTCCCGACAAGCCATCGCGCGCGCGCTGCAAACCGAAGACTGGCAAAACTACGCCACCCGGCTCCTCGCGCTCACCGATGGCTCCGGCTCTGCCGTGCAAATCCTTGTCCACGGTTTCATCAGCACCGACCGCGAATCCCAGGACCGTTGGCGCCTCATCGCCCATCGCCAATGGCCCGACATGGGACACTGCCAGTTCGAGCAGGTAACGGTTGGCAACGAAGTCGCCTTCATCGAATCCTGGAATCCCCCCGCTAGTTCAACCGTCCTGCTCATCTTCAACCTCGCCGCGGTGCCGGAAATTGAAATCCATCGTTGGCTGGCCGAATCCATCCTCGAAAAATGGCGCACGGTAAAAAGCCATCCCTCACTGATTGTCGCCCTCGATGACAGCGCTCTCTCCAAACGCTGGTCCAGCTTCGGAGACTATCCCCAACGCCTCGACCAGCGCCGACAGAACTGGAGTCAAATTCTTGAGGGACTCCCCATCGAAATCGTCTCGGATCGGAACGTGCATATCCAGCCATAACTCACCAACTCCAAATGAGAAACTGTATGGAGATCAGCCGCTGGACTCTGGTAGTCGGAGTTGCCTGCCTAGCGCTACTGCTGACAGGATCGTGTGTTTCCCATGTCAGTCATGAGAAATGGTCATCAAACAGCAGCTTGATTCAACTCAAGGATGGGAAGCTTGGTATCAACTTCGTTGGCGCTCCAGGCGGAAACAAAACAAGTGCCCCATTCAAATTGCAATTCACCCTTACCGCCCGACCAGAGGCTTATTCACAAGTTTTCATCCGGTCGTTGAAAGTAACTTTTGCCCCTAACCGTACGATCGAAACAAAGGATCTCACCATTCTGATCGGTAAGTCGGGTTTTGGTCAGAGCCTCACTGAACCAATCGTCAGCGAACTGTTCCAAACGAACAGCGACCTTACGATTTCTTTCAACGCAATCGTCGTGGGAAAATCCAGCGCTGAAAAATCTCGTGTCAAAATGAAGTTTGTGAAAAAAGTTGAATCCGGAGTTGTTATATTCAATCCACTAACTGATTTCACTTAAATGACTCGCTGGACGCTCAATGAATGGCGGCGAGGCCTGGGGCTTCAATTGATCTGCAAGTTTGCGTTTCGCCACGATTCAACAGTTTGAAATATGACCACGCCAATCTTCGGAGTAGTGACTGCTGTGGTCGCTTTCATCGCAATTCTGATTCGGGATCGGTTAAAAAATCGGACACCGACAGCTTGGACTTTCCTTACTTCACTCTGGGTGATTGGATTTTTCTTTCGTTGCTTGTTTGATATTCTCGATGGCGATTGGATAATGGCATCGCTGTTTATAACTCTTTTTGCAGGTCTATTCGCAGTGTATTGGTGAACCCTTCAAAAAGCTTCACAGTTCAGAACGCTGCCTCATCGCCTCCGCAGATATCCACTTTGGGACGAAAAAAGCGCTGACACCTTCGTGCCAGCGCTTCTCAAATTAAATAACTTCGTCTGCCAACTCGACTCAGTTCTTCACCGGAAGAAACTTCGTCTGACCTTCACGGAAGATCTCCAACAGCATCACCGAACCGGCTTCGCCACGCAGCGATTTGGCTTCCGCCGTGGTCTTGACCGCTTTACGATTGACCTTGGTGATCACATCACCCTCAAGCAGTCCGACCTTGCCAGCGGGACTGTCTTCCTCCACCGAAGTGACCACCAGACCTTCAACCTCTTCGGGCACGCCGTAATCTGCACGCAGTTGCTCATTCAAGCTAACGACTCGCACCCCTTTGAGGAACTCGTTGCCTTTCAATGCTGGAGCATTCTGACCGCCAGGACCTCGTTGCATGCCAGCCAGCACCTTCTCGCCATCCAGCGATTGAAGCACGGCCTGGAGCTCAATGTCCTCAGGTTTTTTGGTCTCTTCGTTAAAGCGCTTCGCTCCAAACTTCACCGTCTCGCCCGACCGCTTGGAACCAATCAGCAAACGCAGCTTCACATAGTCTTCCACCTCGCTGCCATCCACCGTCACGATCACATCGCCGCTTTGGAATCCCGCCTTGGCCGCCGGTGAATCATCCACCACTGCCGTCACTGTCACGCCTCGATCATCCTTCAGACCGAGAAATTCCGCCATGCCGGAATCCACGTCACCCATCTGGATGCCGAGAAAACCACGTTCCACTTTTCCATCACCGGCCAGATCAAGCGCAATCGCCACCGCCATGTTGGAAGGAATGGAGAGGCCAATGCCGGCAAACATGCCGGTGCGGGTTTGGATCGCCGTGTTCACGCCAATCACCCGACCCTTCGCATCCACCAAGGGCCCACCCGAGTTGCCCGGATTGATGGCGGCATCGGTCTGGATAAAATCCTCATACCCCCCCATCTGCCCCTGACCACTAAGAATCTGCAATTGCGAACGCCCCTTGGCACTCACGATTCCCTGGGTCACCGACTGATCGAGCCCCATCGGAGAACCCATCGCCAGCACCACATCCCCAACACGCACTTTCGAACTGTCGCCAATCTTCGCAGGAATCAACCCCTTCGCGTCAATTTTGATCAGCGCCACATCCGATTGCGGATCTTTCCCGACCACTTTCGCCGTGTATTCGCGGCTGGCATTCCCGACCGTAACTTTCAGTTCATCAGAGTTGTCGACCACGTGATTGTTCGTCACGATGTAACCATCTTCCGTCAACACAAACCCTGATCCCAAACCGGTGCGCACGGGAGCCTGCTGGCGCTGCCGACGCTGATTGCGAGGGCTCTGCTGCTCCTCACCCTGCGGCCCGTTCCGCTCCATGTAATCGCGGAAAAACTCACGAAACATTGGAGGCAGGGCTTCCAGATCCTCTTCATCCAACTGACGCTGTCCACCAGGACCGCGCTGCTGACCCGGCTTGGCGAAAGTGCTGATGCTTGCCACACTTGGCAGCACCTGTTCCACCACATCGGCATAACTCATCACCAACTGTCCGGAATTGGCAATCTCCGAGTGATCATAAGCAATCTTGGACTCGATATTTTCAACCTTCGCTTCTTCAGTCTTGACCTCCTCCGCATAGAGGAAGGCTGCCAGTCCGGCCAGGCCAACTCCAGCATAGGTCAATGTTCTAAATCGTGGCTTTTTCATAGATATGGGTATTAGTTTCTCAGTAAGTATACGCACAGGTCACTCAAGTCCTGCTGCAACATAACAGACGAATTTCATTCAAAAGCGTTGAATCAATTTTTTCTCCTTTTGTTTGAACAAACTACAACCGTCAAGGTTGCATCATTCGTTGACACAAAAGCGCCAATTCGACGCGACCTCTCGCCCGCTCAATAGGCCACCCGCTTCTCGCTGCACCATCGCACCGCTTCTGCATTACCCTTTCGTGCAGCGGCACGATACCACTGGGTCGCCTGCTCCAGATTCACCCTCGTGCCGTTGCCATATTCCAGACACTGCGCCAGTGCGAACATGCTTTCCGAATGTCCGAGCTCCGCTCCTTCCGTGAAAAGCAGCACCGCTTTTTCCGCATCCGGTGCCACTCCCTGACCGCGCAAATACATCGCCCCGAGATTGCCCCTCGCACTCGTCACTCCGGCACGATAAGCCTGCTCCGACAACTGAAAAGCTTTCACATCGTCCTTCTGGGTGCCTATCCCCCGCGCGTAACAAACCGAAAGCTTGTCCTGTGCCTCAGGCACCCCCTGATCCGCCGCCCCCTGCAGCAACTGCACCGCCCTTGACGGACTCACCGCCACACCGCGCCCCTGCAAATAAACATCCGCCAGCGTCACCATCGCCTGGGGATTGCCAGTATTTACCGACTTCTCAAGCCATTCCAATCCCGCCTGCTCGTCCACCCGTCCCGCATCGCCCCTCATCAGCGACTGGCCCATCGCCAGCATCGCCTCACCATTGCCCGACTGCGCCGCGCTCTCTGCCCGCTGCCTCATCGCCGGAGACAATTTCTCCCCCCTCTGACGCGCGTCCCGCAATTCCTTCGTCAAACCATCTTCCGCCTCTTCCTCCACCGGCAGCGCCACCGAAGGGGCCGCCATCGGAGCAGAGGCTGGAGCTGGCGTTGGATTAGGAACTGGAGCCGGAGTTGGCTCCACTACCGACGGCGGCGACATCGGTTCCGCAGAGCTGGAACCGCTGCTATCCGCACCCGGTTTAGGCGCCTCAGGCACGGTCGGCACCGGCAAATCCAGCACCAGTTCCGCCTTCACCGGCTGCGCTGGAATTTCCGTGCGCTCTACTGGCACTGGAGCCATCTGCCAGATCGCGCGGCCCGACCAGTGCGCCAACGCCGCACCGACGATCATCGAACCCGTCAACATCAGCAAAAAATTGAGCAAAAACGGACGCTCATCACGCATGTTCACCCACGAACTATCCGTGCTGTAGGCATCGTCATCCCCATTGTCACTCCCGGCATGGAAGATGGACCGCAATCCCTCCCTCGGAGCCTCCGCGGACGACTGCCCATTGCCAATCAACATCTCCGCAAACCCCATTGACCCCTCATGCACGGCCTCATGCTCAGCCACCGTCATCATTGGCGCTGCCGTCGCCATCTGCCTCAACCCCTTCTTCACCGGGGCGGGGGCCGGAGCAGGACGCGCCACCTCTCTCGACACCTCCTCCGCACGGTCCTGCGCACTGGTTGAGCCACTCAGTTCCGTCCAAAATCCCCCTGCGTGGGTAAACTGCGCCAAATGAAATTGCTGCATGACGCGCGCGAATCTGGAAAGAAACGCCGCCCTTCCCGAAGCTTCTCCACGAGCCGCCCGACCCAGCTCATCATCAAAAAGCCGGAACACCGTATCAATCTCCGCCACCCCCGTCTCGCGTCTCATCGCTGATCGCGCCGACCCTGACATCCCCGCCATCACACTGCCCAAAGCCGCCATCCAGCCACCATGCCAGACCGGCTCCACCCCGGCACCTCCACCCTGGTTCAGCGGCATCAACGTCGCCGGATCAAACCCACGTCCGCCCATCGAATGCAAACTGTTGTGCACCCGCAGCACGATCGAAAACCCTGGCCATTCATCAAGCTTCTGCACCAACAATTCCGCCACGCCTTCAGCCTCCTTCGCGGCCCCCGTGAACAAAAACACATCTTCCACCCGCAATCTTCTCACCCCCAGCTTGGCCTTCTCCAACTGGGTCAAGGCCGCATCCACCCCAGCCAGCACCAGATACGTCTCCTGCACATCCAGCTTGCCCCGTGCCTCCAACAACTCCTTCAAAGAAACGCCATTCACCGCCGCTTCCGCCACACAACGCACACCCTTGTGCTCCTCCACAAACACCAGGGGCACCAAATTGGGAAACTTGCCCGCCTTGTGCAAATTCTTCACCTCATCCAACGCCTCTACCGCCGGCGGACCAGTTAAAGAAGCCGAAGGAAGCGGCTCCACCATCACCGGCTGACCGCTTTTCATCAGCAGCCCTCTCAACGCATACGGCTGGGCCGGATCCACACGCTGACTCTGCATCTTCACCTGCAGCGCCGCACACTGCGCCACCTGTTGCGCAGTTGGCAACTGCGATCCCAGCAGCGTCACCGGCTTCAACGCGCCTTCCAAATCCGGCACCTTCGTCAACGTCTCCGCAAACGCCCGCCACTTCCCAAGCCACTCCTCAATCGTTCCTTCAACCCCGGGCTCACAGGCCAGCAGCAACGCCTTCAACCATTTCGCGAACTCAGCCGCCGACACCCCATCAGCTCCCCCTTTTTCCTTCTGCGCCTGCAAAAGTCCCTCATGCAGCACTCCCGCTCTACTCTTGAACTCCGCCTTTAACGCCGAACTTTTGGGGGGCTTGCCGCTCTTCAAGGCGTTCAATCGAAAATCCGCCACCCGCAACTCCAAACTCGATGCCCCGCTCTGCAACACCCCAATCGCCTCCAGTGGCTCATCCATGATGAAATCCCCGACCGATACCAGCGATTGCGCCGCCTCCATCGCCTCCATCGCCAACCCTACCGCGAGCCTCAATGGAAGCTTGTCCTGCCTGCCCAAATATTCTCCCAACGTCTCGCCATCCACCAACGTGGTGATGTAAAACGTATTCCCCTCGTCCTCACCCGACTCGAAAACCTTCGCCAGCTTCGGCAAGCCGCTCGACTGCAACTTGCGCAGCCTCTCCGCAAAATCCGCCGCGTTGTTCAGTTGCTTCAGCAACACTCGACACACCACAAACAGCTGCCTCACTCCGTCAAACGCCAGCACCGCCACCTGCTCATCATTGCGCACGACCTCGATATGATGGCCCTCCGCATCTTGAGAGATGTGATATTGTCGAAACTGCGTAGGACCTGCCATGTTTTTTGTAAGGATGTGACCCCCGTCACACCAGTTTAAAATTGCAGCATCATCCTAGCACAGAACACGCCATCCAATCAAATGCCGAAGCAAGAATTCAGGCTCTTGAACCCTTATCCTTTATCCTTTAGCCCTTATCCTTTCAATCTCACTCCCACTCAATGCTTGCCGGTGGTTTCGTGGAAATGTCATAAAGCACGCGGTTGACCCCTTTCACCTCGTTCAAAATCCGGTGTGAGATCACCCGCAATACTTCATGCGGCAACTCCACCCAATCCGCCGTCATCGCGTCTTCGCTGATCACTGCCCGAATCGACACCGCCGCCTCATAACTGCGCTCATCCCCCTTCACGCCCACCGTTTTCACCGGCAGCACCGCCGCATAAGCCTGCCAGGTCCGCTCATACCAACCTGAACGCCGCAATTCTTCGATGAAAATCGCATCCGCTTCACGGCAAATCTCCAATCGCTCCTCCGTCACCTCGCCAGGAACACGCACCGCCAGACCAGGCCCGGGAAACGGATGACGCCACAAAGCCTTGTGTGGAATTCCCAACTCAGCGCCTAAGGCGCGCACCTCGTCCTTGAACAACTCCGCCAACGGCTCAATCACCCGGCCCTGTTTTTTCAACTCCATCGCCCGGTCCACCCGATTGTGATGCGTCTTGATTTTGCTGGCAATCGACCCGCTCGTCGCACTCTCAATCACGTCCGGATACAAAGTCCCCTGCGCCATCACCTCAATGTGATCCGCCGCGCCAAAAAACACATCCAGAAACAAGTTCCCAATGATCTTGCGCTTCGCCTCAGGATCAGACACCCCGCTCAGCGCATTCAAAAACAGCTCCCTCGCATCCACCACTTCAATCGGCACCCCCACTTCTTTAAACTGCGCCACCACATCCTCACGTTCGTTCTTGCGCAACAAACCATTATCCACAAACAAGCATCGCTGCTTCACCCCCGCCTTGTGCAAGAGCACCGCCAAAACCGTCGAATCGACCCCACCCGAAACCCCGCAAATCACCTCGCGATCCGCCACCTCCCGACGAATCTCCTCAATCATCTGATCCTTGAAATCCGTGATGCTGAACTTCGCCAGTTTGCCTTCCGCCAGGCTCAGGAAATTTTTGAGAATCTTGGTCCCCTCATGTGAATGCGTCACCTCTGGGTGAAACTGAATCCCAAAACACGTCTCACTCCACTGCAACGCCACCGGCACGCTGTCCTGGTTTGTCGCAATCACCTTCGTTCCGCTCGACAAATTCTGCACCGTATCACTGTGCGACATCCAAATCTGCGAATCATGCGGCAACCCATCAAACAACGGCGCCTTGTTGTCCTCTTTCACCACCAGCCGCGCCGGACCATACTCCCGAGTCACCCCCGGTTTCACCGTGCCGCCATGCTTGATGTTCAGCAATTGCATCCCATAACAAACCCCCAAGATCGGCACTCCAAACGCCATGAGCGCCTCAAAATCCACATCCGGCGCCCCCACCTCACTGGTGCTGCGCGGACCTCCGCTCAGAATCACCGCACCCGGCTGGTTCAGCGTTGCGAGCTGATCCGGCGGATACAAATGTGAAACAAAACCCAGTTCGCGCACACGCCGAACAATCAACTGGCTGTATTGCGAGCCATAGTCCAAAACTGCCACTTCGCCTTCGGTAATCATGAGAAGGCGGTATTCATTCGCTCGGATTCCACCCATGTCAAAAAAAGAAAAGATGCCGCCCAACTGCAATCCAAGCCTTGCCACCCCCTCCATTTCCCTGTAGCTTGTCGAGAAATTTCTTTCCGATGGCCGCCAAAGCAATCGCCTTCATCAACTTCAAAGGAGGTGTCGGGAAAACCGCCGCCACCGTGAACCTCGGCGCCGCCCTCGCCTACCACGAAGGCAAAAAAGTCCTCATCGTCGACCTCGACGCCCAGTGCAACTCCAGCTTCTGGCTCATGCAGCCCCACGCCTGGCGCGACCACATCAAAAACGGCAAACACTCCACCTACCAGATCTTTCAAGACCACCTCCAGGGCACCAAACTCTTCAACTTCGAACAAAGCACCCTCTTCGGCATGCCGCGCCGCGAGGTCCCCCTCATCAAAAATCTCGACCTCCTCCCCGCCGCCGTCGAACTCATCAAAATCGAAGACAGCATCCAGCAAAGCAAACACACCCGCTATTTCGAGATCCTGCAAAAGACCCTCGAACCCCATTATCAGGACTACGACTACATCTTCTTTGACTGTCCACCCAACATCTATTCCGTTACCAAAAACGCCCTTTTCGCTGCCGACTACTGCGTTATCCCCTACCTTCCCGACTTCCTCTCCCTCGCCGGCTTCCAGGTCTTCGCCAAACTCGTCGACGAGTTCAACGACAAGGTCGCCAGTCATAAAAAGCACTACAAAAAAGCCAGCATCGCCGCCGTCATCGTCAGCCATTTTCGCATCGGCCTCAAAGATCACGAGCGCAACCTCATGGACCTCAGCCTCATCCTCTCCCACCTGAGAGGCCAGAAACTCGTTCACAACAAAGCCGCCCTGCTCACCCCTCCCGTTCGTTACAACGTCAAAGTCGCCGAGTCGACCAACGCGCACCAGCCCGTCATCCTTTACGATCCCGGCAGCATCGGTGCCGACGACTACCGCCACCTCGCCAAATCCTTCCACTACCATTTCAACAGCCTGCCATGAGCGACCTCCTGAAACAGCTTCAGACCGTCACCGACGCGCTCCAAAAACACGGACCCAACCTCGACGGCCCCGTCTGGAACAAAACCGTCGCCACCTTCGGCAAAGCCCTCGAAAAATTCGACAGCGCACTGCAAGCCAGCATCCAGGGCACCGCCCCCGGCATGCGCGAACTCGAGACCCTGTTGACCAAATCCTCCGACAAAAAACTGCTCGACGAATCCTTCATCACCAAACTCAGCAAGGAGATCCTCGGCCACAAACCCGAAAAAACCACCGCATCAAAAATGCGCACCGATTTCCTCAAAGAAATCAAGTCAGGCAACGGATCCGCCAAAAAAGCCCTCGCCTACACCCAGGACTTTCTGCACACCGCCAAAGCCCCCAAACAAAAACTTCCCACCAAAGACGACGAAGCTTTGCGTCGTGAATGGACCCGCCTTGGCGGACTCGACGACGACCAACTCAGCTACGAAGTCAAAAACCGTTACTCTGGCGTCTCCGATCTCAAACTCCTCGCCAAAGCCTCCGGCCTCCCCCTTCCCAAAGGCATCGCCAAACCCGATCTCATCAAACTGATCGTCACCAACGCCCGCCGCGTCCACTCCCACATCCTCTACCCCTAAGGCCAATCATGGAGCGCCGATGTGTCATCGGCAAAACCCCCGTATTGGACAACCGACGTTCCGTCGGCCTCCATTCGCACCCGTCACCAATCCAGCTCCCTGCCCCTCTCCCGCATCTTCAACGCCCCCTCAATCACCGTCACCTTCGGCAACTCCCCCTCCCTCAACAGCACCTCCACAATGTCCACCCGGCGCGGAATCTCCTTCGTCTCGTCCAACATCCTCAACCACGCCTGCGCCCCCTTAAGAATCAGCTTCTCCTTCGCCGCATTGACCGCCATCGCCGCCCGCTCCCTCCCCTCAAACGTCCGCGTTTTCACTTCCACGAACGTCAGCATCGCTCCATGGCGGCAAACAATGTCCACCTCGCCACCACCTGGTGCCCGGTAGTTCCGATACAACACCTTCCGGCCGTTTCTCCGCAACCACTGCGCCGCCAGATCCTCCCCCCATTGACCGATCGCCGCCGAATCCACCCGGCTCCCATCAGGCTGCGTCAAACGAGAAAGTGAGTTGAGCGACGGGCGAAAACGAAATCCGGTGATGAACGCACGGACCATGCTCCTGCAACGCCGCCAGATGCGCCGCAGTGCCGTATCCTTTGTGCCGTTCGAAGCCATATTCAGGAAACTCCTTCGCCAACTCCCGCATATACCGGTCGCGCGAAACTTTTGCAATCACACTCGCCGCCGCAATCGACAAACTACGCGCATCCCCCTTCACCAAAGCCTCCTGTCGAAACGGAAAATCCGGCACCTCCAGCCCATCCACCAACACCACCTCCGGCACCGGCTGCAACGCCAGCACTGCCCTTCGCATCCCCACCCGCGCCGCCTGCAAAACATTGATCCGATCCACCTCCAACACCTCCACCACCACCAGCGACCACGCCACATCCGCCCGACCCGTCAACTCCTCAAAAATTCGCTCTCGTGCCGCTTCGCTCAGCTGCTTCGAATCATGCAAATCCGCATGCTCAAACCCATCCGGCAACACCACCGCCGCCACATGCACCGGACCCGCCAACGGCCCACGGCCCGCTTCATCCACCCCTGCCACACGAGCAAAACCCCGTTCCCGCCAGCTTCGTTCATGCGCCATGTCAGGCCGCTCCGGCAGCTCGAAAATTTGCTTCACCCGACCCCGGCTCACCCCCGCACCTCCATCGTTTCCCCTTCACGCGCTGGCGTCACCGGATACGCCGGATTCACCGCCGCAATGTTCTCCTTCAGCATCGTCTCCAACACCTCATCCCCATGCGTCGGATCATAATGAAAGGGCACCAAATGCCGCACCTCCGTCATCCGCGCGAACTCCATCGCCTGCTTCATCGACGAATGCCCCCAGCCCACCCGCGCCGCATACTCCTCATCGGTATACTGCGCATCATGAATCAATAAATCCACCTCCTTCGCCACCGCCGCCCCCGACACCCAGTCCCGATCCGGCAACAACCTCGTCGCCCCAATCGCCGGCTCATGATCCGGCATATACGCCAGCGAACCCTTCGGACCCACCAGCCGGTAACCCACCGTCGGACCCGGATGACAAATCATCCGCGACGACACCCTAAACTCCCCGATCTGCACATCCGCATCCGACGCATCATGCACAAAAAGCCGGCACTCCAAATCGCGCAAATGCACCGGAAACAATGGCGGCGAAAGATACCGCATCAATCTCCCTCGCAGATCCTGAGTCGTGCTCCTTGGACCCCACAAATGCACCTCCATGTCCCGATTGTAAAACGGCGAAAAGAATCCCAACCCCTGGATATGATCCATGTGCAAATGCGTCAGCAACACATCCACCCGCTTCAATCCCGGCGGAAAATTCAGCGACATCTCACGCATCCCTGTCCCTGCATCCAACACCACCATTGTCCCCTGATCTCCAATCACCTGCACACAAGACGTGTTCCCCCCATACTTCAGCGTCGCCTTCCCCGGCGTCGCCAGCGAACCACGCGTCCCCCAAAAACGCACCTTCATCCCTTCACCTCCTGGATCATCGTCACCGCCCCCACCAGCCGCCCCGTCTGCCCCATCAATGGAAACGCCGTCGCCTCCACCTGCTTCTTCGAGCCATCCAGACTCTTGATCCAGAACCGCTTCTGCGCCGGCACCTTTTTGCGCAGCGCAATCACCAGCGGCAACGCCTCCGGCAGAATCTCCCGACCTCGACCATCGCGCGGTGAAAAAATCGTCGACCACAACCCCACCGGCATCGACCCCGTCTCCTCAAACCGCCGACCCAAAATCGCCTCCGCATGCTCGTTGTAAAACACCAGATTCCCTTGTGGATCGACCAAAAAAACCGGCGTCGCCAGACAACTCGCCAGCTGGCGCATCAGAATCAGTTCGATGTCTTTTTGAGGCATTCAGAAAAGGAAATTTGATTAATCAACAAGCCTCCGACTGCCCGGAAAACATCGGCAACCCATGTTCCTCCCATTAAGCAGCCTCCCCCCTGTTAAGAAAGCAGAAAATGCATCTGTCCCACACTTTTCGCACCTTTTGATAAGCCCTTGTTGCTACTGGAAAAAAATTCCTATTGCCGCCGTAAGGATCATCTCCCTATGCACCCTCTCCTTCTCGCCTTCTTCATCATCACCTCCTCTCTCGTCTGTTCTGCGCAGACTCAAATTACCAACCCTGCCAAGCGTCCTCGCGTCATCCTCATCAGCATCGATGGATTTCCCGCCTGGATCTGGAAAGACCCCAGCCTCCCGGCCCCCAACCTTCGCCAACTCGCCGCCAACGGAGCCTCCACCGAGGCCATGACCGTCTCCAATCCTTCCATCACCTGGATCAACCACACCACCCTCATCACGGGAGTCAGCCCGCGCAAACACGGTGTCCTCTTCAACGGTCTCCTCGTCCGCCAAGGTCCCGGCAAACATCCGAAAGTCGAACAATGGGTCGACAAAGACCAAATGGTTTTCGCCCCCACCCTCTACGATCTCGCCCACGCCAAAGGCCTCACCACCGGCGAAGTCAACTGGGTCGCCGTCACCAATGCCAAAACCATCGCCCACTCCTTTCCCGAACGCCCCCGTCTCGAAGGCCCCATCGAAAAAGCCATGATCGACAAAGGCATCCTCACCACCGACGACATTCTCGGCTACCAATCCGGCCCCACCTCCCGCAACATCGCCTGGCGCGACGAAACCTGGACCAAAGCCGCCATCCACATCCTTCGCGAACACCAGCCCGACCTGCTCCTCTACCATACCCTCAATACCGACGCCATCCATCACCGCCACGGTCCCGCCACCTGGGCCAGCTACACCGCGCTCGCTTATGCTGACCGACTCGTCGGCGACCTCGTCGATGCCGTCGATGAGGCAGGCCTCGCCGATCAAACCACCTTCATCATCACCACCGATCACGGCTTCAAAAAAGTCACCCACTACGTCTATCCGAACATCGCCCTCAAACAAGCCAGATACCTCAAAGCCCTCGGACCCACGATCACCAGCGCCGACGTCTCCGCCGTCACCCAAGGCGGCATGGCTTTCGTCTACATCAACCGTCCCGAACGCCGGACCGAACTCCTCCCTCAGATCAAAGCACTTCTCCAACAAACCGAAGGCATCGACCAAGTCATTGAAGGCAAGGACGCCAACTCGCTTGGCATGCCTACTCCCGAAGAGAACCAGGGCACCGGCGACCTCATCCTCTACGCCAAACCCGGCTACGCCTTCAATGCCAACGCCGCCGGCGACGCCATCACCGGCCCCGCCGAGAACTACGGCGGCACCCATGGCTACCCCGCCAGCGATCCCGAACTCGACGGCATCTTCATCGCCTCCGGCCCCGCCATCAAAAAAGGCATCCTCCTCCCCCGCATGGCCAACCTGGATGTCGCCCCCACCATCGCCAAAATCCTCAACCTCGAAATCCCCAATCCCGAAGGAAAAGTCCTCACCGAGGTCCTCACCGGCCAATAACCTGGAGCAACAGCGCTTGATCGGAAAAAAATCAAGCCTATAACCCAAGACCAAATTGTAGCTGGGAAACTTCCTCGGCCCTCTTTTCTGCCATGCATGCGCCCAAGCCATCATTCACGCTCTTGCTACTGGCACTCTTGATTGTTCCATTCCTTTGCCGAATCTTCCTGGCTGAGCCCTAACCTGCCATCATCCTTCCAGACGGCGCAACGACGATCAAACGAACTGAACAGCAGGTCTCGTTCGAAATTCGCCAGATCCTCGCAACCAATTTTCAAGGGGCCGAGGTAACCCTCAAACCCAGCGAACTCCTCTCTCCGGCGCCCCCGGTCTATTTCCACGCCATCATGAACAATGATTTCGGCCTTAATCCCATCAACCGACAACGGCACGGTTTCGCAAACCTTCTATTTCGGTAAACCCGCACGCCCGAAGAGATTTTGTTTGCCAAACAGTGGTATGCCCGTCGGCTCCAAACCCTGCGCCTCCAGAATCAATCATTTTCTACTAGGGTGAAATACGTCACGTTCGATCCATCAACCCGTCAACCCATTGCGGAACAATTGGTGCGAACCAAAGCCTATGAGCTTCGCTAAACGCTGGCACGATGGGGTCTGGAACCGGCTCATCGCTTCCACCATCACCGATGATCTCACCCTATCCAAGGTGCGCATCGCAACTGCCATTTTGACGCTGTTGTTCTTCGATCTTCACTTCGCTTGGATCACCGATCTGCCACCATCCCTCTTTGCCCCGCATAAGCTCTCTTTAGCCATTCTCTTCAAAGACATGCCCGGAAAATTGTGCTTCCAGATCGGCGAAATTTTGTTGGTTTTTTCAGTGTTCTGCGTCGCGATCGGCCTCAAGTCCCGCATCAATTGCCTGCTCTTTGCCTTCACATACATTTGTCTGTGCTCGTTCAAATACAGTTTCGGAAAAATTGATCATACCATCATGCTTCCGGCTGCTTTCTTCTGTCTTGCATTGACTAATGCCGGCTGTCGATGGGCGATCATTCCCGACCGCGAAAAGTCATTCGTCCCCCGAGGTGAAACCTTGCTCTCCATCACGCTTGCTTTTGGGATGTTCACAGCGGGATTACCGAAAGCCATCCACTGGCTTGACTTCGATTTAACTCACAATGGTTTCCTCTCATGGTTCTATCGGGGTTACTTCTCGATGGAGCGGCAGCCTTTCGGTGCTTCATTGGTGTTTCAAATGCCAGCATGGCTCACCGAGGTCTTTGACTACTGCGCGGTGGCCTTCGAGCTCTCCCCGTTCTTCTGCCTTCTGCTTGGTCGCACCTACTGGCGCACTTGGATCGTGGTAGCCTGCCTGTTTCATACATTCAACACCATCTTGTTGGGCATTCCATTTTTCATCAACATCGTTGCTTATCTTCCGTTCATCTTGTTGGATCGTCAGGCTATCGCTGCCCCACGCAAAAACCCTTTTGTAAGTCTTGTCGTCGTTTCTTTTGCACTCGCGGCTCTAACCATGCATTTCGCGCAAACCTTCAAATGAATGGAGTTTCATTCGATTGCTCAATACTGCGTCAACCCCGACTACATCGCGCCACTCCTCGCGACGCTCTGGGCTTTGTGCGGACTTTTTGCCGCCAGAAACCTATGGCTCTCACATATGAACCCGTCCCCAGAGGCTAATTTTCCCCCCTCTCCTTCCGCTTCACCGCGATGAACACCGGCGACCTCTCCGGCTGCAACGGCTCTTTCTCGATGTCCAGCCAAGTATTAAACGCATGAAAATGATGCGGCAAACCCGTGAACCGCATCGAATACTGCAACGCCTTTCCCCCATCCAGCAGCGTCGCATGCTGCACGTTTAACTTCCGCGCCAGTTCCGCCGCCTCGCCAATGTTCATCAATCCCCCATTGCCCGACAATACCATTACCACCCGTCCATCCTGCCTCACCCCCGCCAGCGCACGATACGTCAGCCGGTCGCCATTAAAATACTTGTTTGGCGCCAGATCCACGTAGGAAAACACCGTGTGATTTTTTAACACCGACGGATACCCCTGCGAAGCCTCCGTCAATACCCCCGGCGTCTCTTCAAACAACGACTTCGGCCCAAACCATGGTCGCCCGTCCTTCACAAAAAAATAACCGGTCCATGCCGTGAAAGGACGGCTCACCTGCTGACCCTTGCTCACCACCAGCCCCAATGGTTTGCCTTCAGGATCGCGAAAATTCGCCGTGATCGCAAACACCGCCTCTTCGGCCCCCAATCTTTCCCGCGCCGTCGTCAACTCAAACTTCTCCCGGAAACTCGTCACGAACTCATACTGCGCCGGATCAAACTCCACCACGTGGACCTCCGCCCCGATCACCGCCTGCGTCACATGCTGCCACAATCTCTGCGCCGGCCTGCGCACCTCCAGCGTTTTCCAAGTCGCCCCCGGCGTCCGTGCCTGATCATGCAACGCGCCGAAAAGCTCACTCATCCCCACCGACGCCACGTCCTTCCACTCGCCCGAATCCAATCTCACCTGCAACGCCTTCTTCGAATCCCGAAACGCCACAAACGTCAGGTTCCCCCGCAAGTTGAACACATAATCCACCGCCACCAGCGCCAGCACCCCGGCCAGCACCGCCAGCAATACCAGTTTGGTCAAACAGCCGAAACGAAACCGTCTGCGTTTGGATTTCCGGGGTTTTGTCACGACGAGAAACTACGCACGTTCCACACCTCCATCAACTCCTCAGGCAACTCTTCCACAAATCGCGACAACCGCACCATGATGTTCCCATCCCGCGCCTGAAAATTCACCATCGGACACAGCAAATACAACTCATCCTTCGCCCTGGTCAAGGTCACAAAAAACACCCGCCGCTCCTCCTCAATCGCCTCCAGACCGCCACTGTCCACCACCCGCGAATTCGGAAACATCCCATCCGCCAGCCAGATCGCAAACACCGCATGCCACTCCAATCCCTTGGCCTGATGCACCGTTGTCAAAGTCACCGCATCTTCCACCTCCTTCACCTCCGCCTGCTTCGGCGACTCATCCGTGTCCAGTCCGCTCAACAACGCCAGCTGACTCAAAAACTCCTCGGTGCTCTCAAAGCGCCCGCTGTATTCCTCCAGCTGCTCAATGTCCTGACCACGTTGATCCGCATTCTTGAACTTCGCCTTCATGTAATCCTCATAAACCCCCTCCACCACACTGCGAATCATCCGACCCGGCAACACCGGCACCCCATCTTTCCCCAACAACTCATCCAGCGTCCACGCCGTCTGCTCCCAAACCTTTTGCGCCTTCTTCGGCACCTTCAATTTCAACAACAATTCCGCAAAACCTTCCCCATCCATCACGATCCCCTTCGACGTCGACGTCACGTCCCCCATCCCCACCCACGCCGACCACATCTTCATTGCCGACGTCCCCCCAATCCCCGGCACCAACCTCACCATCCGCATGAACGAAACCTCATCGCGCGGATTGATCGCAAACTTCATAAAAGCTGAAACATCCTTTACATGCGCCTGCTCAAAAAACCTGAGCCCACTCGTAATCACAAACGGAATCCCCCGGTTCGTCAGCTCCAGCTGAATGTTCAACGAATGGAAATGCGCCCGGTAAATCACCGCCATCTCCGCCAGCGGCACCCCCTCCTCATGCAACTCCAATATCCGCTGCGCCACGAACGACGCCTGTGCATCCGGATTGTCCACCTTCACCAACCCCGGCAACATCCCCCGCCCCTCACGCGCCGAAACCAACGCCTTGCGAAACTGACCCGCATTGTGATTGATCGACTCGTTCGCCAGTTCCAGCACCTCCGGCACACTCCGATAGTTCGTCTCAATCTTGTAAATCCGCGCCCCCGCATGCCGCTCCCCGAACCTCAAAATGTTGTTCACGTCCGCCCCCCGCCACGAATAAATGCTCTGCGCATCATCTCCCACCACCATCAAATTTCCCTTCTCACCCGTCAATAAATCAATCATCCGACACTGCAACGCATTCGTGTCCTGATACTCATCCACCAGCACAAACTGAAACACCCGCCGATACCGCTCCAGCAAATCCTCATTCTCCTCCAGCAACTTCACTGTCAAGGCCAGCAGATCATCAAAATCCACATTGTTCGTCTCCAGCTTCTTCGCCACATAGGCGTCGCGAACCTTGTTGATCCCCTCCATCACCGGCTCAAACCAGTCATACTTCTCCTTCACCACCTCCTCCACCGACACCAGCATGTTGTCTGCGAGCGAACAAATGTCCCCGATCACCTCCGACTTCGGAAACCGATACGACGTCACGTCCACCCCGCTCGACCCCACCACCGTCTCCATCAGATCCTTCTGGTCTTCCCGATCCATGATCGAAAACCCCTGCCGCAACCCCAACCTCTCGCCATGCAGCCTTAGCAGCCGATTCCCAATCGAGTGAAACGTCCCGCCCCACAGGCGCCTTGTCTCCACCGGCAAAAGCGACTGCACCCTCTCCAGCATCTCCCTCGCCGCCTTGTTCGTGAACGTTAGCAATAGAATATTTTCCGGCGCGATTCCATTCTGCAAAAGGTAAGCCACCCGAAAAGTCAGCGTCCGCGTCTTGCCACTTCCCGCCCCCGCAATCACCAGCGACTTCCCCGGCGGCGAAGTCACCGCCAAAAACTGCTGCTCATTCAGCTCCGCCTTAAAATCAATCCCCGTCCCCTGCGGCGAAGCCGAATGCAAAGTATAATCACGCGCCATGTGTCCGCAAAGGATTGCAATGGTTTGCCACCCTTTGCAATCCCGAACGTGACACAGGCTTGCAGCCTGTGGGTGTGACAGGCATTTTGCCTGTCCCGAACGTCTCCTCGCACCTCCTCCATCCCACCTCCCCAAACCACCCCAAAAATTTGGACTGCGGTGGCAAGCCCTAAAGCGCGACACCGCTTTCGCCGAAGCCCAAATCGCCCTCACCTCCTCACCCCTCCCCAACCGCACTTCATCTCACCCTTCATTCCTCATTCCTCATCCCTCATCCTTCCAACATCCCCTCCCCCTCACAGCGGAAACAACCACGGCACCACCAACACCGTCACCACCAGCACCAACAAGGTAAACGGCACCCCCACCTTCACAAAATCCATGAACCGGTAATTCCCCGGCCCCATCACCAGCGTATTCACCGGCGAAGAAACCGGCGTCATGAACGCCGCCGATGCCGCAATCGCCACCACCATCGCAAAAGGCACCGGCGAAACCTCCAGATGCTTCGCCACGCTCAAAGCAATCGGTGCCATCAATACCGCCGTCGCCGTGTTCGAAATGAACAAACTCGTCAGCGCCGTCATAACAAAAACCCCGCCCAGCAACCACCTCACCCCCGCCCCTTCCATCAAACCCAAAAACCCCTCCACCGCCAAACCCACCCCGCCCGTGCTCTCCAACGCCTGCGCAAACGGAATCATACCCGCAATCAAAATCAAACTCTGCCAGTGAATCGACTTGTAAGCACCCGCCAGATCCACACACCGAAACAGCCCCATCAACAAACACGCCATCAACCCGGCAATCACATTCGGCACCCAGCCCCCCACCATCAGCACCACCATCAAAGCCAAAACCCCCAGCGCATGCGGCAGCCGGTCTCTCGCCGGAGCCACGTCCTCCACCTCAGGCGGCAACCCCAACACAATAAAATCTCCCGCCATCCCCTGCAACTGGCGGATCGACTTCCACGGCCCCGCCACCAGCAAAACATCCCCCATCTTCAACTTCTCCTCCAACAACTGACCCTCAAACACCTTACCCTGCCTGCGCAATCCCACCACACTTAATCCATATCGCGACCGAAACCCCTGCTCCTGCACACTCTTCCCAATCGGCGGCGACTCTGGAGCAATCATCACCTCCACCATCCCCGCCTCATTCCAACTCTCCCGGAAATACCCGCCCTTCATCGGCAACAACTCCCACCCCATCTCCTCACAAAAACCCCCGATCTTCACCTCCTGCGAAAAATCCACCAGCAACACATCCCCCACCCGCAATTCCATCCCCGCCCGCGGATTCAACAACACATGCCCAAACCTCCCCGCCCGCTCCACCGCCACCACATTCGCTCCATGCTCGCGCCGCAAATTCAGCGCATCCAAGCGCTTCCCATCCAGCCCGCATCCGGCCCCAATTCTCAAACGAAACCCCCGATTCTCCAACCGGTATTCCTTGATGAAATGCGATAATCCACGACGCACCGGCACCACCGCCCCCCCATCCGCCGCCCCCTTCAACCAACGCTGTGCCACCACCATATACCCAATCCCGAACGCCAAAATCAACAACCCCAGCGGCGTAAAACTAAAAAACGCAAAACCCTCAAACCCCTCCTGCCTCAACGCCCCATCCAATACCATGTTTGGCGGCGTCGCCACCAGCGTCAGCATGCCACCAATCAAACCCGCAAAGCTCAACGGCATCATCAACCTCCCCGGACTCACCTTCAAGCGCCGCGCCACTCCCAACGCCACCGGAATAAAAATCCCCACCACCCCGGTCGAACTCATCACCGACCCCAACCCCGCCACCACCAGCATTAACAAAACCACCAGTTTCATTTCGCTCTTCCCCGCCCGGCGAACCAGCCAGTCCCCCACTTCAAACGTCACCCCCGTTCGCACCAGCGCCTCCCCAATCACGAACAACAGCGCAATCAAAATCACATTCGGATCACTAAACCCCACCAACGCCTCTTGCACCGAAATCACCCCGCTCAAAGGCAGCAACACAATCACCATCAGCGCCACCACATCCATCCGCGGTTTGTTCACCACAAACAACACCATGCAAACCCCCAGCAACATCAGCACCATCAGCAAATCCCAACTCATCAACCACCCCTCGCCACAATAATAACAACCGCAACCACGAACTAAGCACCAAGAACCAAGAACCAAGAACCAAGAACCAAGAACCAAGAACCAAGAACTAAGAATCAGGAACCCTTCACCCCATCAACATCGCCTCCAACTCCTCATCACTCACCCCCGCCATCACCGTCGCGTCCTCCTCCATCGCCATGTCCATCACCGCCCGCTTCTTGGCCTGAAGCGCCAAGATCTTCTCCTCCACCGTCCCCCGCATCACAAACCGCTCCGCCGTCACCGGCCGACCCTGCCCAATCCGGTGCGCCCGGTCAATCGCCTGCGCCTCCACCGCCGGATTCCACCACGGATCCATCAACAACACATGATCCGCCGCCGTCAGGTTCAATCCATAGCCACCCGCCTTCAAACTGATCAGGAAAAACCTCTTCCTGCTTCCCTCCGACTGAAACTCCGCCACCTGCCCCGCCCGATCCCGCGTCGACCCATCCAGATAACAGTATTCAATCCCCCCCTTGTCCAACCGCTCCCTCACCAGCTTCAGCATCCCCACAAACTGACTGAACACCAGCGCCCGATGGTCCCCCTCGATCAACTCCTGCAGCATCTCATCAAACCGATCCCACTTGCCACCCGTCGCCCCGTCCTCCGATTTCAATCCCACCAACCTCACATCATTACAAATCTGCCGCAGCCGCAACAACACCGTAAACATCGTCATCCGCGCCGACCCCTTGCCCGCCTTCTTCCGTGCCTGGCGAATCTCCTCACGACCTTCTTCCAAAATTCGCGTGTAAACCTCCCTCTGCATCGGAGTCAAATCACACCAAACCACCTGCTCCATCTTCTCAGGCAAGTCCTTCACCACCTCACGCTTGGTCCTCCTCAACAAATAGGGCTTCACCAATCGCCGCAGCCTCTCCATCGCCGCGCGAGCCTGACGCGAATCCGCCTGCGCCATGTTTTTCACGTATCGCTCATGAAAAGCCTCCTTGCCCGGCAAATGCCCCGGCATCACAAACTCAAAAATCGACCACAGATCCTTCACCGAGTTTTCCACCGGTGTCCCTGTTAGCGCGAAACAAGCCCTCGACCGCAACTGCCTCACCGCCTTGGAAGTCACCGTTTCCGCGTTCCTGATGTAACTCGCCTCATCCAGCACCACGACCTCAAACATCACCTTGGAAAGAAACTCCAAATCCCTCGCCACCAACTGATACGAAGTGAATATCACATCGTAATCCTTCAAACGATCCCAATGTTCATGACGTCCGCCTTCGTGCGACACATGAATCCGTAGATCCGGCACAAACTTGCGCGCCTCGTCCGCCCAGTTGCCCAACAACGATGTTGGACAAACCACCAGAGCCGGACCCACCTTTTCACTTCCAGAAAGCAATAAACGAAGCAGCCCCAAAGTCTGCACCGTCTTGCCCAATCCCATCTCATCCGCCAGCAATCCCCCCAAGCCAGCGCGACCCAAGCGTTCCATCCAGCGAACGCCTTCGCGCTGATAATCCCGCAATCGATCCCCCAAGTTCCCCATTCTTTCCGCAAACACTCCACCACTCAAAACGCTCCCGACCTCACCAAAGCCAGCTCCTTTTTCCGTGAAATCCGTCAAAACGCCCACCTGGCGACGACGGATTGCCAATTGCTCGCCACCGCGCTCCAGCTTGGCCGACAAATCATGCAAGGTTTCCTCAAGATCTTCACAGCCCTCCACATCCAGCACAAAACGTTTGCCACTTGCCGTCCGCCCCTGCCTCTGCCCGCTTCGAATCAATCTCAGCACCTCATTCCGCGACACCTGCACCCCATCCACCGACTCATAAGCCACTTCAAGATTCAGCCAATCCATCCCCGATCCCTCCTGCGACTCCGCCCCTTTTACCTCTCGAACATTCGGACGAATCACCGCCAAACTTCTCGACAACGATTTCCACTGATCTCCCTCCTGAATTTCGAAATCACGTCGTAAACGTGGTAATTCGGTCGACATGAAGCGTAACACTTCCGCCTCTCCAGAGATCTCCAACACTCCCACAGCAGCTTCCTTCAATCCCGACGCTTTGAGCCGATTCCAAGCCGACAGCTCTGCTGCTTCATTCCTTACATAATAAACCAATTCATTAGTCTCGTCTTCAACAGGATAAATATGGTTGTCAATATTTTCTCCATACCAATAAGATGCGTTAGAGAGCTTCATCTCCAATCGAGCCAGCAACCGCTTCAAATTGCCATCCAAGTGCAACGTGAAAACAGGCACAACTGGCATCAATCTCAAGTCCGGCAACCAATCATCCAACAATCCAAACATTTTTACATATTCGGGCAATTTTGTGATCACCTCCCTCAACGGTAGCTGCAAACGTCCAGTCTCAAAAAAACGTGAAAACTCCACAGCTTGATCCTTGTCCGCCCGCACCAACACTGCCTGATCCCCCAGTTCAACCACCCCGATATTCGCCACGTTACTTTTGTATAATACCCTTTTTAAAAGACTAACAATGAGTGTTTTGTCAGATTTAATATGCGATATTTCTGTTAATCCGATCAACTCATTCTTAATCAACAATTTTTGAGCGCTTTTTATGTCGTTGCCACCATTAAAGACATGATTGGCACCCTCCAACACCCCCAGCAACTCACCAAGTTCTCTTGCACCAAGCCGCAATGCCTGAGTCCCCAAGCCCAATCCCACTCCACGCATCCAATTCCACAACTCCGGCGACACCTCCTCCTCACCATGTTCGTGACGAAAAAATACCGGAACTGTCCCTTTAGATTCTAGTCGATCCAACTGCGATAACATGATCGAAACATAAAAACGTCCACTTGGTGGTTTCTCCACTTTCACCATTCCTGAATCCACCTTGGCCGCAGGCGTCGCCGCCACCTTCACCGGAGCCGGTGCCGGAGCCATCGGCCCCTTGATCACCTGCAGAGCCACCGCCAGCACATGGGAACAAATCACCCCACGACGTCCTTCAACACATCCACACCTCCCCTCCACTTGGCCACGACCGTCCACCAACAAACTCGCTCTATACGCCCCCTTCCCAAGTCCAACAACTCCGTGGAAACCCTTCTCATCCTGCTTGGCATCAGCGACTTGCCCAAGCTTTACATGTTCTTTTGCCGCTTTGATTGCCTGCCAGCCACCAAAGTCGCTTAATCGTTGTTCCGTGATCTCCATGGGATTTTCTTGTTGCTGCGCCCCCGGTTTGTGATGGAATGGCAGCGCCAGTTACCCAATATGAGGATCGTCGCAATTGCCAACCAAAAAGGAGGTGTGGGGAAAACCACCACCGCCTTGAACCTATCCGCCTGCCTTGCCGCTGAAGGCGCCCGGATTCTCTTGATCGATCTCGATCCCCAAGCCAACGCCACCAGCGGTCTCGGCATCGCGCAGGAGGATGGCGGCAGCCTCTACCCCTGCCTCATTGGACAATATTCCGTTACTGACGTCATCCGCAGCACCCGCATCCCCAATCTCTCCATCATTCGTTCCCACCAAGAACTGGCAGGCTGCGAAATCGAACTCGCCCAGGCCGGTGATCACCTCACCCGCATCCGCGATGTCCTCGCCCCGCTTAAAACCAGCGGCCATTTCGACTACGCCATTCTCGACTGCCCCCCTTCTCTCGGAGTGCTCATGACCGGAGCCCTCGCCGCGTCTGACGAACTGCTCATCCCCATCCAGTGCGAATATTTCGGACTCGAAGGCCTCTCCAAAATCGTTCAGATCGTCCCCCAAATCTGCGAAAGCGGTGCCAACCCCAACCTCACCATTGAGGGCATCGTCATGACCATGTTCGACTCCCGCATGAACCTCACCCAGCAGGTGGTCAATGACGTGCGAACCGTCTTCACCGATGTGGTTTATCAAACCGTCATCCCGCGCAGCATCCGGCTTGGCGAAGCCCCCAGCTTTGGCAAAACCATCGTCGAATACGATCCCGGCGGCCGCGGCTCACTTGCTTACCAGGCCCTCGCCACCGAATTCCTCACCCGACATCGAAACAGCTAATTGCCTCTGCCCATTAGTCTCGGCCCTTTTCCCTTTTCTCTTATCTAAACTGGTATAACCTCCGCCCGTGATCGTATTCGCCACCGCCAGTCAAAAGGGAGGAGTCGGTAAAACCACCGTCTGCATCAATCTCGGCCACGCCCTCGCGCGCCGCGGCTGGAACACTCTTCTGGTCGACACCGACCCTCAAGGCGGCATCGGACTCTCCCTCTCCAAAAACACCCGCAAAAAACGCGGCTTCTACGACTTCATGGCCAAGGGCGGCGAAGCCCGACGCCTCATCATCCCCACCCGCCTGCCCGAGTTCAGCATCCTCCCGAGCGGCAGTGCCGATGAGTTCATGCGCGGCACCGATTTCGAAAACGCCCCCGAAAAATTGCGCGACTTCCTCCGCCAGATTGACCTCCTCGGTTATGACTGCGTCATCCTCGACACCGCCGCCGGCATGACCAGCATGACCGAAACCGTCGTGCGCGGTGCCGACTGGATCGTCGTCCCCCAACAGGCCGAACCCCTCGCCGTGCGCAGCATCCCCCTCCTCATGGAAACGCTCTCGCGATTCCGCAAGGAAGGCTCCCCCGTCCGCATCGCCGGCATCCTCCTGACGATGGTGCTCAACACCCACGAGGCCAGCCTCAAAGTCGTGCGCGAACTCCGCCAGATGCTTCCGCCGCAGCTCCTGTTCCAACAGGACATTCCTCGCGACAACCTCTTTTTGGAAGCCAGTGCCATGGGATTACCGATCGCCCTCATGCGCAAAAACCCACCCGCCACCGCCCTCATCTTCGATCAGCTTGCTGCCGAGCTCGAAGAACGCACCGGACTCGGCGACCGCAAAGAACAAGACCACAGCCATGCAAGTCTCCTGGATTGACCCCGAAGAAATCAGCGCCCTCGCCAAGGAGTTGCTAGATCCCCTCCCCAATGACCGCCACCGCGAACCGACGGTGGAACGCTTACCGGACGCCGCGACCCTCGCCTCCGCGCAACTGATCGACGACTCAACCGAAGAAGGAGCCTTCAGCCGCGCTCCCGATCACTCCCCTGAACTGGAGCAGATCCGCGCCAAACTCCGCCACATTCGCGACCGCGCCAAAGATGCCGGCCTGCTTCCCAATCCCTCCATACCGACTCCCGCTCCAACGCCCACACCAGCACCTACCCCCGTCGCTGCCAGCAATCCAACACCGGAATTTCAAGCCGCCCCAGAACCTGAATCCGCGACCACTCCCGTTGAACCAAGCCCCAACTTCCAACCTCAGCCAGGTTCCATCTCCGATCGTCTCGACAGCTTCGCCAAATGGGCCATCACCCAATCCAAAAGCGACAACCTTCTCATCCTCGACCATCACGGTGACATCCTCTGGGGCGTCCCCACCCGCGAAGATCTCGTTGTCCAAACGATGCTGCTCATCAACACCGCCACCATCAACGGCACCCCCGTCGAGCACGCCCTGAGCACCACCACCAGTTCGGAAAAACAGCTCACCGTCTTGCGCAGCCCTACCCGTTACGGCAGCGTCACCATCAGCATCCTAGCCCCTTATTCCCCCAACGAGGACACCCTCACCAGCCTCCGCGAGTCCCTCACCCTCGCCATCGACGAAGCAATCGTTGGCTGATTTAAAGGGTCAAGTAAGTAGAGTAGCTCCATCATGGAAGCACTCTCCATAACTCGGTAAGGCCGTGGAAACCTTCGCTTCGGGCTCAGTAGGCACGGGCACTCTGGGCATACATACGGGAGAGCTGGAAATAGACGTCAGCCGACATAGTTACCGGCGGGATATTGGGAAGAGATGGTGAATGTATGAACAACCCGATCTTCACACGGAAAAATGACCGGGCAAAAGAAGGGCTCGCTCTCAAAGATTGCACCTGATGAACGGTCACGAATACGTCAGCAGGAAAGCCTGGATGACCACTAGAGGTGAATTTTCTTCCTACTCATCGTCACCGACATTTTTTCGACAAGTGGACGATTAACAGTAAATTTCCCGAACGACTCTCAGCGGCTACTCCGATGAATTCTTCCAACACCAATCCCCTTTCTCCGAGAAATATCCCGAATGTTGCACCCGTTCATTTCTTCGGCTTTTTGGGTGCCTCCACAGGCCTCGGCGAGACCGGAAGATTAATCATCAAGTCCATGCAAACTGCAGGCATTGACGTGCAGATTCACACCGTCCCGCTGCCGGGTCGTGATCATATAGCGCCACCCGCCAATGCCCACACCATATCCAAACTCACCCTCCCTCCAGAAGGAAGTCTCATCATCCTGTGTTTGGATCCTCAGAATGTCGCCAACCTCACTGATCGAGTGCATCCAGACTTTTTCACCGGCAGACGCTACCATGTCGCCGTGTGGTTTTGGGAACTGAATGCCATTCCACTCTCGACCATCCGTGCCAGCCAGAATGTGGATGAAGTCTGGGTGGTCACCCCGTTCATTCGGGATGCGTTTGCACGCGAACTCACGATCCCCGTGCGCACGTTCCCGCATCCCATTGATCCTGCCATCCTGGATTCCATCAACCCGATCAAGGCCCCGGCGGTGGACGGTCGGTTTGTATTCCTTTTTTCTTTTGCTTACGACAGCTACGGCCCCAGAAAAAATCCAGAGGCCATTTGTCGTGCATTTGCATCGGCATTTCCAGAACCTACGGAAGACGGTCCGGTGCTGATCATCAAATCCTCCAAGTCGAATGAAACCTGGGTGATGAACCATACCCGCATGGTCACTGAATGGAGCCATCGCCCGGACATCTATTTTATCGATGGGGTCATGACCGACCAGGCCCGCCTGGAGCTGGTCAAACGCTGCGATTGTTATGTTTCCCTGCATCGATCTGAGGGGCTTGGGCTAACCATCATGGAGGCCATGGCACTCGGCAAACCCTGCATCGCCACCGGCTTCTCGGGAAACCTGTCTTTCATGAACGACGAAAACAGTGCCCTTGTCCCATGGGTTCCCACGCGCGACGGCCTGCACGCTCCCCCCTACAACGAACTTCCAGAAGCCGAATGGGCGGAACCCGACATCACGGCCGCCGCAGCGGCCATGCATCGCATCTTTCGTGATCCAGCCTATGCTCAAGCCATCGGACGACAAGCCGCCAGCGACATCCGCTCCATCTACAGCCTTCAAGCCGTGGGCGAGAAACTGCGGTCTCTTATCGACAGCTCTCCCGTTCCAGCGGCTCCTGGGGATGAACCGCACCCTGGTCATCGATTCTCTTCGCCAATCTCCGACGCCGTTTCAATCCCCACGCTAACTGGCAATTCCATCGAGTCCTGTTACGCTCAAGCCACCAGAGCTTTGAAAGCCATCAAACTCGAAATCCAGAATCGCCCCCCTGCATCTCCCCTGTCATCCCCCAGCGGCAGCAACCACCAGGAGCTTGCAACGTTCCTCACCCAACTCGTCGACGTTTGCCAGCTTTCCCTCACCGCTCTCAAGGAGAAGGAGAAAAGTTTGGTGACCATTGTTCGCGATCTTAACAGTCTGTTTGGCTCCATCCAGATCCCCGCCCTCTCGGACCTTGATGCGGAAACGACCGAGATGCTTCTCACCACCTCCTCATCACGCCCGTCCACTGAAACGTTTCACACCAAAGCCGTCCGGTCTTTGAATGCATTCAAGAGTGATCTCAAGCAGCGCAAAAACGGTCAAAGCTCCAACAGCAAGATCTCAACCGAGGAAGCTGCCGCCTTTCTCTCACAGCTAACCGACTCCTGTCATCTCGCCTTGAAGGCCGTCAAGGAAAAGGAGGAGAGCATCATGTCTGCGGTGCGTGGGATTGATGCACGCCTGATTCTGATGGAGGATCAAGTCTCCAAACTCTTCCCTCTCGTCGCCGCCCTTTCGAAAGCGCAGCACTCCAAAAGCTCAGACTGGGAACGTCTCGGCATTGAGGCTCCCAGTTATTAACCTTTTTTCCCAGCATGCCTTTCCCCCACCAAGATCGTTGCTGGCATGAGGTGGCCACGTTTGTCCAAAGACACGCTACCCCCAATGCCGCTCTGCTCGCTCCAGACGAGTTTGTCGAAATTTTCGACAACGTCTATTCCTACGAAGCGCCAGGACTCGATCCCACCATCAAATACGACTGGATCATTATCCACAAAGGCCTTTGCGACAGACTCGATCAGGTCTTCATCAATTCCGTGGTCGCCGCTGTTCCCCCACTGCTCGCCAACGATGTCTTTGTGGTTTTCTCCAAAACGGCCGGCCTGAACCCCCTGCCCCCAAACTCCGTCCATATCAACGCCCTGCGCCATGCTTTGCGCAGTCTCCCCAAACAAGCGCACGCTCCCGTCCACCCTTCGGCACGCATCCGACCCGTCAACTTTACCAAGCTCGACGTCGAAGGCGTTCGCGAAGCCATGAACTCGCGTTACCGCCAGGACGAACACGATGAATTCGGCGGATACGAGCATCCTCATCTGTGGGATCAGGTTCGATATCACGAGGTCGACCGGCTGTTCCACCAACTCATCGGCGATGTTCGTGAACTCGATGTGTTGGAGATCGGCTGCGGCATTGGACGCAACACCAAATTTTTTGAACATGCGGCCAGCTATCTCGGAACCGATCTCTCCGACGTCGCCATTGCCAAAGCGCAGCAGCGGGGGTTCGATCCCACCCATTTCAAATTTCAGCCCATGGACGCCATGGACCTCCAACTTCCCGACGCACAATTCGATCTGGTGTTAGGGGCTGAAATCATCGAACACGTTCAGGACTCCGACCAGATGCTCCGCGAAGTTCACCGTGTCCTCAAACCCGGGGGGCGCTTCCTCTTCAACTCGGCCAATCGCGACAGTCTTCATTTGCGCATCATCCGTGGCATGGGTCATCCCGAAGTCCGCAGCACCTATGAACATTTTCGGGAATACGGTTACATTGAGATCCAGGGGATACTCGATCAAATTGGCTTTGCGGTCACCGCCAGCGAAGGCGTTTTCATCCACCCCTATCTCAGCATTCCCGGAATCGATGAAAGCGTAAAAAACATCATCCTCGACGATCCCCACATCGTGGAAAGCCTGCGTGAAATCGGCAACCGTGCCGGCCCCGAGTTTTGTTTTGAATTCATGATCGCAGCGACCAAAATTCCGAACCCTGCCTGAAGCGCCCCTCGGTTTGCCGACAATGCCCGGATGATCGGGATCATCGATGGGGAATTCGAGCACTCGCAATCGCCCGTCTCAAAGCCGGGATGAGTGTCCCCGTTTTGTGCCACACCATCCGTCCCGGAATCGCATCCATCCATCCATCCATACGACTCAACCAGCGCGCCAAGCACCTTGGGAACCCCCTCCGCGCAACTCACATTGGCGATTCCACCGAGGAAGGCGTCCCCGCCCGCGAAGATCTCGCTGTCCAAACAGCTCACCGTGTTGCGCAGCCCCACCCGCTACGGCAGCGTCACCATCAGCATCCTAGCCCCTTATTCCCCCAGCGAGGACACCCTCACCAGCCGCCGCGAGTCCCTCACCCTCGCCATCGACGAAGCCCTTATCAGTTAACGAAGCGCGACATCTTCGGCCAATTCTCACGAGCACCAAACGTGCGCCCCAGGAAGCTTGTAATGAACGACAAGGCTAACCACTGAGCACAACCAGCAGAAGCGTCGCAGTATCCACATCCATAAATTCACTTTTTAGCTTGATTGCACGTAGAGAAAACAATCCTTATGATGCAATTCATCGGTTGTTTGCGGGCATTCAACACAAATCACCCACCCCAAAGCCCCATCCCTTTTTTAGCGACTTAGTTGTGCTTATTTGCGGACACGGTTATGCAGCGAATTTTGCCTTGTTCAAAATCATCGATCGCGACATCAAAAGCAGCAGCAACGGCTACAACGTTCCGGAGAATAGGATATCTTCAACGCCACAACCGGCCTCGCCTGAGTTCGCTAGGGCTTCACCCCTGACGGTCAAAACGACATCGAAGTCAAAGTCACCTCATTCGGCACCGGCCCCGTAAGCGGCGTCCCCTACAAAGTAAGCGTCGACGACTCCACCGCCACAGGTCTGGTCAGCAGCTTGTCAAACAAGACCAGCCCATCCACCAACAACAATGGCCACAGTTGGGGCAACAGCATCGACATCCTTTTTCTCTCAAACACCACCATTACCCCAAATCAGATCAGCGACTACCCCTTCTCCAGAGGAATACCGCAGCCACAACGTGGGAGGATTGCTTGACTGCCGCCACCATTACCGATATGGCCCTCAATAACTTCACCCTCATCACCGTCACGGAACCCTCTCGTTTCTCCCTGCTCCTCGGTGCATTGACACCGCCCCTTCTTCATCGCGCCCTTCTGATCTAGAAGCTTTATCTCCACCCGCCCTATTTTGTCGAAACGAACCCAAGACAAATCGATGGACTTCAGATAAAAAGGATTCCCTCCTTTCACAAGTCCTCATCAATGTCTTCGTTTAACGCTACTACCACCCACCCCTTCCGCCTTCACAGCTTTAGCACCCCCCTCCTCAGCCTACTGCTCACCACATTCTTCCTCGTTTACCCGGCCCAAGCCAACGAGCCTGTCAGCTTTGAAATAGCCGCCGCCCCGTCCTGGGTCCTCCCTATCACCCCTCCAACAGGCAACCAAAACAGCCCCGACACCATTGAGGGCGGCATCGACTTCCTGCTTCTCGACAACCAGGAAAACTTCGCCACCAAATCCGTCTACTACCATCAGGCACGCCAGATCCTCACCGATCAAGGCGTGCAAGACGGTTCCGACATCTCCGTGTCATTCGACCCCACCTACCAAAAACTTACCTTCCACTACATTCGCGTCAGTCGCGCAGGCACCCCCGCCCCCACCGACCACCTTGATCGCAAACACTTCCAAATCCTGCGCCGCGAAACCGAAATGGAATACTTCCTCCTTGATGGCCGCTACACCGCCCAGTGTGTCCTCGAAGACGTTCGCGTCGGCGACATTATCGAATACGCCTACACCATCGACGGCGCCAATCCCGTCATGGCAGGCAAAAACTCCGCCATCTACTACACCACATGGCGCGTGCCAGTCGGCCACATCGTTGTCCGTTTCCTCTACCCGCAAAATCATCCCATCCACTTCCAGGCCACCAATAAGAACATCACCCCAAAAATCACCTCGACCAACGGCCTCACCGAATGGTTTTGGGAAGAGCACAACGTCGCCCCCAGACAACAGGACCCCTCAACTCCCGCCGATTACGATCCCTACAGTAGAATCGAAGCCAGCGATTTTCTCAGTTGGAATGAAGTCGTTGAATGGGCCCTGCCGTTCTACACCCCCATAAAAACACTCTCCCCAAACCTCAACGCCGAAGTCCAAAAACTCCGCGACATTATCGATGCCGACAGGCGCATCCTCGCCGCCATGGCTTTTGTCCAAGACGAGATCCGCTACCTGTCAGTCTCCTCAAGCATCCACTCCCACCAGCCCAGCGCACCCGAAGAAGTGCTGCGCCGTCGATTTGGCGACTGCAAAGACAAAACCCTGCTATGCGCCACCCTGCTGGAACACTGCGGCATCTCCGTCTCCCCCGTCCTCGTCAGCAGCAGCAACCGCAGCACCGTCATCGACATGTTGCCCTCCCCTTACGCCTTCGACCACGTCATCCTTCAAGTCGAGACCCCACGCAACACCTACTGGCTTGACGTCACTGGCTCCAACCAACGCGGCCCGCTCGACCAAGTTTACATCTCCAACTTCGGCCAGGGACTGGTCATTACCCCAGGAAAAAGCCTCCTCACCGCCTTTAAAGCCCCCGCCACATCCATCCCAAAAACCACCATCCAGGAAAACTACATCATCCGCGAACCCGGCCAAAACAGCCTCCTCGACGTCACCACCATCTATCACGGTGCCGCCGCCGACAGCACACGTTCCAACTTCAAAAACGAAAGCCGCGCCACCCTCCAAAAAAACTACCTCAAATACTACTTCCCCAAATTCCCCGAAATCACCGCGCGCCAGCCTCTCAAAATCACCGAACTACCCGACCAAAACGCCTGCAAAGTCGAAGAGCAATACACCCTCACCAACATCTGGAAACTCAACGAAAAAGAAAACACCTACACCCTCTCCATCAGCTCCTCTGAACTGCTCTCCCAACTTGGCGACCCCATCGCCCTCCCACGCGAAGATCCCGTCGCCTGGCATCACCCCGCCAAACTCAGCCACGAAATCAACCTCCAATTCTTCCAACCTTGGGAAATTGAAGGAGAATCCACGCACGCCACCAGCGACGCTTTTCAATTCGATCACTCCACCAAAGTCAAGGCCTCCACCATCACCCTCAACTACCAATACCAAACCCTGGCAGATCGAGTTCTCGCCAACAAAATTCCCGCCCATAACCAAGCCGTGGAAAAAGCCACCGGTGCCCTCGGCTACACCTTCACCTACCGGACTCCCGAACAGCAAACCCTCACCCTGGCCAATCAACCAAACAACCCCAATTGGCTCATCCTGCTCTGCTCAGCCCTCATCTTCGTCGCTTCAATCATCGGCTGCATTGTCATCTACAAGTGCACCGCCAAAGTTCCACCACTGCTCCCCTCAATCGAAAACGCCGCTTACGAAGGCCTCAGTGGCTGGCTCGTCATCGTCGGATTACAAACCATCGCCCGCCCCATTTCATTGATCGCCTACATGGTCCCCCTCTTCGCCATCTTCGATCAAACCCGCTGGAACGCTCTCACCCATCCATCCTCCACTCAATACCACCCCATGTGGATGCCCGTCCTGCTCTTCGAATGGACTTTCAACCTTCTCGCACTGGTCTTCAGCACCATGCTCATCATCATGTATTTCAAAAAACGTGCCTTCTTTCGCACCGGCACCATCATCATTCTAGCGGCCTCCGTATTGGGGCTCAGCATCGATTACCTCATCTCCGAAGACCTGCTCTCCGTCGTCTCTCCAGAGACCCCCGACGATGTCATGTCAGACATCATGCGAACCATCGTTGCCTCCTCCATCTGGATCCCCTACATGCTCATCTCCAAACGAGCCAAAGCAACTTTTCGCCATTAATCACCCCACCTCCTCTCGCGACCTCAAATAAACTTCTTCACTTGACCCAATACCCACGCCAGCCTGACTCTTTCCCTTGACTGGCCTTTAACCTGCTCACCCATCGGTTGACACCCAGCCATCCCCTTTTAAGCTGCACCCCCTTTTTCAACATCGACCATCCATGAGCACTGAGGCCACCAACAAGCCGGTTTACAATCTTAAGAATCCGTTTTTCGCCAACCTGATTCGCGCCCATGACCTGACCGGCCCCGGTGCTGCCAAAAACACCCGTCATTACGAAATCGACCTCAGCGGCTCCGGCATGGAGTTCATCCCCGGCGACTCCCTCGCCATCCTGCCCACCAACGATCCGAATCTCATCGACAGCCTTCTCACCGCCCTCAATTTCAGCGGTGATGAAATGGTTGAAAACCCCAAAGGCGAGCAAGTCTCCATTCGTCAGGCGCTGTTCGAAAGCTACTCCATCACCGAAGTCGACACCAAACTGCTGCGTGCCCTCGCCGAAAAGACCGGCCACAGCTCCCTCGCCACCCTGGTTCTGCCTGATCAAAAAATTCGTCTCAAAGAATACCTCTGGGGCAAAGACGTGTTCGACATCATCCAGGAAAATCCCGGCACCCACTTCGAAGCCGCCGAATTCGTCACGCTGTTGCGCCGACTCAACATTCGTCTCTATTCGATCTCCTCCAGCCTCGCGGCCTACCCGGAGCAGGTGCATCTGACCGTCGCCACCGTCCGCTACGAAAGCCAGGGCCGCGCCCGTGGCGGGGTCTGCTCCACCTTCCTGTCCGATCGCATTGACGAAACCACCAAGTTCCCCACCTTCATCAAAGCCGGTGCAGGATTCCGCCTCCCGGCTCCAGAAGACGAAACCCCCGTCATTTTCTGCGGACCCGGCACCGGCATCGCCCCGTTCCGCGCTTTTCTTCAGGAACGCAAAGCCACCGCCGCCAAAGGCAAAGCCTGGCTTTTCTTCGGCGAAATCAACCGCTCGACCTGCTTCTTCTACGAAGACGAATTCAACGGTTATCTCGCCGATGGCACCCTGGCCAAACTCGACGTCGCCTTCTCCCGCGATCAGGAGCAAAAACTCTACGTTCAACACAAGATGCTGGAGAACAGCAAAGAGCTGTTCGAATGGCTCGAAGCCGGCGCCATCTTCTACATCTGCGGCGATGCCTCACGCATGGCCGTCGATGTCGACAACGCCCTTCGCGACATCGTTGCCAAAGAAGGCGGCAAATCCCCCGAAGAAGTCGACGCCTACATGGAAAATCTCAAGAAGTCCAAGCGCTACCGCAAAGACGTCTATTGATTTGATCCAAATGGGAGAAGGGACATTCCTGTCCCTTTCCTCTCGTTGATCCAAACAAGGCTCGAGACGAGCCTTCTACTTTCGGGGCCTTGCGCGACGCGGCGAACCAGGGCAACATCCATTTGCCAGCCATGCCAAATGGGCAGTTCTCTCCCATTACGCAAATCTGTCTGCGGCGTGGTCTAATTCGACTCTTACCATCCCACCGTCAAGACGTCTGCTCGGGCTCTCACTTCACCACCGCCACCGCCTCAACCTTCTTCGTCCCTTTCAGCATGCCCTGAACTGATTTCGGATAAACCCCGATCACCACAATCGCCGCCGTCAACACCGCCAACGTCACCCGTGACAAACGGCTCAACTTGATCGTCGGCGTCGCTCCATCCGGCTTCGCATACAACACCAGGATCACCTTGAAATAATAATAGAATCCCGTGATCGCGCCGATCACCGCCAAAGCCAATACCAAATAACTGCCATCATACGCCGCTGAAAAAATCACCAGCATCTTGCCCATGAACCCCGCCGTCAACGGCAACCCCGCCAGCGACGCCAGCGCCAGCATCAAAGCCCCCGCCAACACCGGACACTTCTTCGCCAATCCCGTCAAGCTCACGATCTCATCACTCAATCCCTGCGCACGAGCGGCACTCAACACCAGGAAGCACACAAAGGTCATCGGCACATAAGTCGCCAGATAGAACGCCGCAATCTCTGCCGGGCTGAACCCACTCACCGAATGCCGGCTTCCCAGCGCCAGCAACAAAAAGCCCGCATGTGCGATGCTCGAATACGCCAGCAACCGTTTGAAATTGGTCTGCCTGATCGCCGCAAAGTTCCCCACCAAAATCGTCACCCCCGCGAGGATCAACACAAACTGGGTCAGAGGTTGCCCGACCACCGATCCACCCACCACCAGGCTCTCAAACACCCGCGTTAAAACAATCACCCCGCTCGCCTTCGAGCCCACCGAAAGAAAGGCCGTCACCGGCGTTGGTGCGCCCTGATAAACATCCGGAACCCAAATTTGAAACGGCACGGCCGCCACCTTGAACCCGAGCCCCGCCAGCACCAGAACCGACGCAAACAAAGGGGCCGTCACGCCACCTTCCCAATTCACCAGTTTTTCACTGATCCCCGCCAGCGTCGTTTGTCCCGTCAACCCATACAACCAGGCCATTCCGTAAACCAGCAATCCCGTGCTCAGCGCCCCTAGAATGAGATATTTCACGCCCGCCTCGAGCGACAACGCATTGCGCCGCATGAACGACACCAGCACATAAAAGCTGATCGTCACCAGCTCCAGCGCCACAAAAATCGTGATCATGTCCACCGCTGACGCCATCACCATCATGCCCACACAAACAAACAACGGCAGACAGAAGAACTCCCCCAATCCCGCCTCCTTCGTCTGCTCCGGCTTGGCCGAAACGAACTGGTTGATCACCGATGCATATTCCAGCGACAACACGATCACCACCAACGTGCTCACCAACGCCAAACCCTTGTAAAACAACGCCAGCCGGTCCACCACATAAAACTCCTGCATCCCCGCAGGCACCGCACCTCCCGCCAGACCCGTCACCAACAAAACCAAAGCCGCCGCGACGCCAGCGATCGCGATGTAGGCGATGCTTTTACGCGGGATAAACGAAAACGACTCCGCCACCAGCAGCAGCAGGCCGAGAACGCCAAGTCCTAGTTCTAAAGAAAGTGTATTCATCAAAGAAAAGACAACGACAGCCAAAGGTTCACTTAAAGCCCAACGCACCGAGCGAGAACTGCATCAAATTCAACAACAAGCCAGGCTGACATCCCACCACCAACAGCACCCCAGCCAGCACCACCAATGGAATCCGCTGCGAGATCCCTGGATCACTCACAAAAATCCCGCTCACTGCCTTGCCAAAGAAAATCTTGCGATACGCCCGCAACATATACACCGCACTGATCACCACACCCCAAAGAGACAAGATGGTCGCCACCTGCAAAAAGGTAAATCCTTCAGCCGCATCGAAATCCTTGAACGCCCCCAGAAACACCAGCACCTCGCCCGCGAAGTTCGCCAGTCCCGGCAACCCGATGGAAGCAAACGCTGCAATCCCAAAGACCAAGCTCAAGAACGGCGCATTGCCTGCCAACCCGCCCAACTTCTCAAACTCCAAAGTCCCGGCCTGACTGCGCAACTTCCCACAAAGCAGGAACAGCAAGGCAATCGAGATCCCGTGTGCAAACATCAGCAACAACGCCCCATTCACGCCCAGCGCATTTCCCGCCGCAAGGCCGAGGAAAATGTAGCCCATGTGCATGACGCTCGAATTGGCCAGCAATCCGTCCAACCGGCGCTGATGAATGGTCACCAATCCCATCACCAAAATGTTGCCCAGCAACATGTAAAGCAGCGCATGCTGAATCCAGGTCGCCTGCGCCGCTTCCGGCAGCAAGGGCATCGCGATCCGGATCAATCCATACAAACCAAACTTCTTCAACACCCCAGCATGCAACATCGCCACCGGCGTCGGAGCCGCCGCATAAGCCGGAGCTGCCCAACTATGAAACGGGAACAAACTCACCAACGTTCCAAAGCCTATCAACAAGGTGAAATAGGTCGCCTCCACCCACCACTTCGCATAACCCGAATCCGCCGTCACCGGCTCAAGCGCCAGCAAATCAAACGTGATCTTGTTGTCTGGACTGCACAACCACACCAACCCCGCCAATCCCGCCAGCAGAATCAGACTTCCCGCCCCCAGATACAAAGTGATCTTCCACGCCACCGCCTTACGATCCCCGTAGCCATACAGTGCGATCATCAAGAACGTCGGAATCAACGCCAGCTCATGAAACGCGTAGATGAAAAACAGATCCGTGCAAAGAAACGCTCCGAAAGCCCCGCCCGCAATCAGCAGCGAAGCGATGTAATAAATCGCATCCTTGCCCACCGTGCTCCACACCGCCGCCATCGTCACCAGCGCGGTCAAAAGCGCCAACGTCAAACTGATCCCGTCCGCTCCCACCGCAAACTGAATGTGCGGCTGATCCAAAACGGTAAACGCACTCTTGAATGCCATCCCTCCTTCAAGACCCATCCCTTGATACTGCCAGATCAAACCCAGCACCAGCAGCAGGTTCACCCCCGACGCCAGAATGGAGGTGATACGTCCGGGCGCACCCAGCCACACCGCAAGGGCGGCCAGCAGAGGAAGCAGAATGATGATTTGCAGAATCACAAGGAAACAACGCTATGACTTCGCCGCGAAAAACACGGCCAGATAAACCGCCACGACAATGCCGAGGCCCAACAAAAAGGTGTAAGTCTGCAAACTGCCCGACTGCATCCTACGAAATCCTCCGCCCAACACATTCACCAATGCCGTTGGCAGTCGAACCGTCACTCCATCCACAAAAATATGCTCAAACGCATTCACCAGCCAGGCCAGCCGATCCTGCCCATACTTAACGATCCCGGCATACAGTTCATCAAAGTAAAACTTGTTCGCCAGCAACGGCAGATTCACCGGGTCTTTGTCCTTCCCGACATAAGTGCGCATCCCCAACAAAAACCCAATGATCAACACCACAATCGAGGCCACCATCACCACATAATACCCTTCACCATGCCCATGCGGAGCCAAAGCCTGCAAAGGCCCGGTGAACAAATGCGAAGCAGATGCCAGCGATGGAATTGCCAGTAACACCAGCGGAATGATCATCAACACGGGAGCCTCATGCGCATGATCCGCATCCTTACTCCGAGCCTTGCCACAAAATGCCACCACCACCAGACGCGTCATGTAAAACGCCGTGAGCAACGCCGTAAACAGCCCAATCAAAAACAACACCTTGTTCTGACCATAGGCCGCCACCAAGATCGCCTCCTTGCTGTAAAATCCACTGGTGATGAACGGCACGCCCATCAACGCCGCCGTCCCAATCACAAACGTGATGAACGTCACCGGCATCTTCTTGCGCAATCCCCCCATCTTCCACATGTCCTGCTCATGATGGCAGGCATGAATCACCGCTCCAGCCCCGAGGAACAACAGCGCCTTGAAAAACGCATGGGTATACAGATGGAACATGCTCTCCTCCGGCGACCTCAAGCCCACCGCCATCACCATGTAACCCAGCTGCGACAAGGTCGAATACGCCAGCACCTTCTTGATGTCGTTCTGCTGCAACGCGATCAATGCCGCCATCAACGCCGTGATGCCACCAATCCACGCAATCGTGATCGTTGCCACCCCGCCCGGCAGGAAAAGAAAATCGACCCGCACCAGCATGTAAACCCCGGCCGCCACCATCGTCGCCGCGTGAATCAAAGCCGAAACCGGCGTCGGACCTTCCATCGCATCCGGCAACCACACATGCAGCGGAGCCTGCGCACTCTTGCCCACTGCCCCGAGGAAAATTCCCAATGCTGCCAGCGTAAAAATCGCCGAAGAGTTTTCCGAAGCATGCTTCAACGGACTGGACGCCACCTCCATGGAATCCTTCAACCCTTCAAAGGACAAATCCCCACTGCCCAACGCAAACAAAATCAAAATGCCCGTCATGAACCCAAAGTCACCAATGCGGTTCGTCAAGAACGCCTTCTTCGCCGCATCGCTCGCCTCAGGTTTTTTGAACCAATGTCCAATCAACAAATAACTGCTCACCCCAACCAGTTCCCAGAACAGGAACATCATCAAAAGGTTGTCAGCAAACACGATCCCGATCATCGAGAACATGAACAACGACAACGCCCCGAAAAACCGCGCCTTTGCATCGTCGTCCTTCATGTAGGCCATCGAATACAAATGCACCAGGAAACCGACGAAGGTGACGATGAACAACATCCCGCGGCTCTGACGATCCACCGTAATCCCAATGTGCGCCTGAAAATCCCCCACGTTTAAAAAGGGCAGCAAGGGAAACGTTGCATCATCCGCACCCAGCAACATGCACGAGGCCACCAAGATGATCAGCGCCACCCCGGTGCTGATCACGTGCGCCACATTTTTCAGCAAGCCGTGGGCCAGCATGATCGTCAGCGCCGACATCAACGGCAGCAGCAGGATGGTGCCTGTTAACGATTGAAGTTTTGATAAATCCGGGTCCATGCAATCAACAACCTTAGCCTTTCATCTTCTCCACCGCGCCGATATCGACACTCTGTTTCGCACGATACAGCGCCACGATGATCGCAAGTCCAACGGCGACTTCTGCGGCTGCCACCGTGATGGTGAAAAACACCAGCGCCTGCGCACTGTAGTCGGGCAATCCATCCACCAGATTGAATCGGGAAAATGCCACCAAGGTCAGATTCGCCGCGCTCAACATCATCTCCAGACACATGAAGATGGTCAAGATGTTGCGCCGCGCCACCACCCCTGTTAGCCCGATGGCAAACAGAAGACCGCTGACAAACAAGTAGTGGTTAAGGGTGATCATGTCTTCAATGTTCGCTCATCTCGATTCAGCTAACTTCCTTCTTGCTCATGATCACCACCCCGACGGTGCTGACCAGCAACAGAACTCCAACCAACTGAATCTGAAAGTAATAGCGGTGGAACAACTCCTCACCCACCAGCTTCGCATCCGGCAATGTCCGCTCCTGCAAATCCGTCTTGATCGTCTCAATCTTCGCCTTCTCAGCCGCCACCACGTAGTCAATCGGCACATCCGCCAGAGTCTTCTCACCCGCCTTGTGCTCATTCAAGATCACCGCCAGTTGCACTCCAAAAACCAACGCCAGTCCAATCCCGCCCACCACCGCTGCCACATTCGGCTTGCGACCTTCTTCAGCCTTGATGTCCAGCAACATGATGATGAACAAAAACAGCACCATCACCGCCCCGGCATAAACCAGGATCTGAATGATCCCAATGAAGTAGGCGTCCAGACTGATGAACAACGCCGCCAATCCCACAAAGCTCATCACCAGCGACAGCGCACTCGCCACCGGGTTCCTGCAAATCACCACCATCGCCCCAAAGCCGAGCGTGACGATTGCAAAAAGATAAAACAGGGCAGCAGGCATAGGTTAAAAGTCGGAAGTCGGAAGTCGGAAGTCGGAAGTGCCAGAAAGCCAGATGACGTCATCATGCCGTCCAGTGATCAACACCAAACAACTTCCGACTTCCGCTTTCCGACTTCCGACTTTCATCTATTTCAGTTCGTTCCACTTGTTGACCAATCCGGTGCGCACGCCGCCGATTTGGTAAAGTTTCGTTTTGTCGTGCACCATCTCCGCACGGGTCTCACCGGTAATCGCATAATCCTTGCGCAGGAAAATGGCCTGCTCTGGACAAACTTCTTCACACATGCCGCAGTAAATGCAGCGGATCATATCAATCGTAAACTGACGCGGCCTCTTCTCCACCTTCGCCCATGGATCATTGGAGGGAATCTCCTCTGGCACGATGGTGATTGCCCGTGGCGGACAAATGAACTCGCACAACTGACATGACACACAGCGCTCCCGGCCATGCTCGTCCGTCACCAATGCAGGAGCCCCGCGATAATGTTCTGGAAGCTGGGAATCCCACTTCTCCTCCGGGTATTGCATTGTCACTTCCGTCCTGCCGCCCACGATGGAGCGAAAGGTGCGCACCGCGTGACCAAAAGTAATCGCCATGCCTCTGGCGAACGTGGAGATAAACCAGCGTTCATGCCATTTCAGCTTGGGGCGTTGAACAACAACAGTAGCCATGACAACAAGTTAGATTTTGAAAAACAACATCAGCACCGCCGTGAGAATCACATTGGCCAGCGCCAGTTCGAAAAACACCAACCAGCCCAGTTTCATCAACTGGTCATATCGGAAACGCGGCAAGGTCCAGCGCACCCAGATGAAAACAATGATGCAAACCACCACCTTGGTCAGGAAGCTCGCAATGTGCAGCAGGCCCAGCCAGAACGGCGTCACCCCGGCCTCATGACTCAATCCCAAATAAGGTGCAAAAGGAATGCTCCAACCGCCGAAAAACAAGGTCACTGCCAATCCCGAACCAATGATCATGGCTGCATACTCACCCATGAAGAACAGCGCAAACTTCATCGAACTGTATTCCGTGTGATAACCCGCCACCAACTCCGTCTCGCACTCCGGCAAGTCAAATGGTGCCCGGTTGGTCTCCGCAAACATCGAGATCATGAAAATCACGAACGAAATCGCAATCGGCACCAGCAGCACCCAGCGTCCTACCGACAAACCATCCCCCCACAATGGCAACAGCAACCAGCCATGCGCATCTTGATACTCCGTCATCTTCGACAGGTTCAGCTCTCCGAAAATCATCAACAATGGCACAATCGAAAGCCCCAGCGAGATCTCATACGAAATCATCTGCGACGAACTGCGCACGCCACCAAGAAACGGATACTTTGAATTGGACGACCACCCCGCCAGCACAATCCCGTAAACCCCCAAGGACGAGATCGCAAAAATAAACAGCGGCCCCACATTCAGATCCGCAATCACCAACGGCACCGGCTCGTAAATCCATGAACTCGTCACCCCGAAATTTGCCAGCCAGCTAAAGTTCAACTCACTGCCGAAAGGAACCACCGCCGCCGTCACCATGGCCGGCACCATCACCAGAGCCGGAGCCAGCCAGAAATAAAACTTGTTCACGTGCGCCGGAGTGAAATCCTCCTTCAGGAAAAACTTCAATCCATCCGCCAACGGTTGAATCAATCCACCGATCCCAAAAATTCCCACGTCCTTCTTGAATCCAAACAGCGTCAACGGAATCCCCGTGCGGTTCGGCCCCACCCGATCCTGAATGATCGCGCTCACCCGACGTTCGGCATACACCGAATAGGCCACCATGGGCAAAATGACCATGAACGCAAAAAACACGATCTTCAACACCGAGGCGATGAGGAAAACGAAGTCGATGGTGGCGAGGGTGAGAGTCATGCCAAACGGACGGCCAAAAAATTGGATACCCCCCATCATGCGATTGAAGCGCCAACCAGCAACCCGAATTTGTGAAAAATTTCACAAGCGCCCGTTTTCAGCCGCTATTCCTGCTGAAAACTTGAGGTTCGACACCGGAATTCCATGATCATCAGGACACATCGCCACTCCGGCAATGAGCGCGACAAACCCACCCCGACCGTTGGTTGACTCCTCCACCCCTGTTCGAGCTTAAAATCGGCCCTTGCGACGCCCACCAAACAAAACCGCACACCCCACCATCGCTAGCAACGCCCGGGATGGTTCTGGGACCGCCACCAACGAAAGATAATCCACATTGATCCATCCCGCATTGCCTCCAGTGCGCACCCACGACAACACGTGCTCCCCCTCACTCAAGGTGCTCACATCAATGCCATTGACCACCATGAGCTGGCCCGCAGCCGTCATTCCTGTCACCGTATGAAACTTCACATCGTTCAAGTAAAAATCGATATCGTGCGTCGTTCCAGGCAACCCCGCACCCTGTCCACCCCCATAAAAATCGACGGTAAATGTCAAACTCTTATCGGTCCCCACCTCATCCGCCCCAAGCTGGAAATAGATATGGTGGGTCGTTGCACCGGAAGTGATCGCACGGGCAAACCCCAAAATGGATGAAGCATCCAGCCACGGCTCCATCCCCGAGGTCCAAAGCTCACCCACCGAGCCACTGATGCCATCCACCGTGGTGTAATCACCGTTCTCCCAATAATACTTGTTATCGACTCGACCTCCCCCCTCCTGCTCAAACTCTCCAGTCCCAGTGTTATCGATCCCGATATAAAAAACCGTCGATGCAGGACTCACCACCACCAACAACGCAAGCGCGATAAAAACGGTCAGTAAACTCTTCATAACAACAACCCCGGCAACGCCAACCTTACAAAAGTCGGCCAAAACGAGTCAACAGTATTCTGCACAGCCCAGCCTCACGCCGAATTCACACCCGTGGGGAAAATGGCCAAAACCACCGCTCATCCTCACCCAACAATCAAACCCTTGGCGATGCGATCCTTCTCGCGTTCCAAGAGCGGAATCGTCTCGCCGGTTTCCATTACCTGAACCCCAAGCTCACCAATTCGCGTCAGCGTCAAACCGGCAAAGATATCCACCTCCGCCGCCAGCCGCTTGAACACATCATCCACCGAATGCAGCCCATTCGACCCACTCACTGCCAGCACCAGATCCCGCAGAATCTCCCAGTCCTCACGCGCATCGCCCGGCGACTCAATCGCCTTGGCAAGCCGCTGCAAACGACCGGTCACGTTGATCATGCTGCCACGCTTCTCCGCATAGGTCGCTCCCGCCAGCACCACATCCGACAACTCCGCCACGGCATTGGCCAGCACATGACTCGAAGCCAGAAACTCCAGCTTCTCCAAATGCGCTTTCTCCAAGCCGATCTTCAGCAGGTTCTCACCCAGGCTCAACACCACACGGATCTTCCCACCAATGATGTCGGCAACGATCCCCTCCAGCCTCGCCCCTGGCTCAATGCCGAGCACCTTGCGAACGCCGTTGCTGTTCGGATTCATGTCCGCTGCGCGCAGGTAGTTGTCCGGCTCCCGCATCCGCGGCACCACATCCACATGCGGCGTTTTCACCGATGCCACCAGCGACTTGAGCAAATACAACTCCTCATTGGTCATGCGGGCGGAGGCAATGATCGCCACCTGATCCGCTGGAACGCTCTTCAGCCCCTCCGCAATCCGCTCAACTGCCTGCTTCCAAGTCGCCGCCTGGTGACGGCCATCCACCTTGATCATCGGCTGCGTCAGACGGAACTCGCTGTTCACATAGTGAAAATCCAAACGCCCGCGATCGCACATCCAGGTGCTGTTCACCTCATTGTTTTCACGCGGCGTCTGACGGTAAATCGTTTCCTGACGTGAACTCACCGTCATGTTGCAACCCCGACCACACTGCGTGCAGATCGTGTTGGTCTCCTTCAAGAACCACACGCGCTGTTGAAAGCGGAAATCGTTCGAAGTCAGCGCCCCCACCGGACAAATGTCCACCGTGTTGAGCGAATAGTTGTTCTCCAAGCGCTTGCCCGGATGCACCGTCAGCGTCGTAAAGCTGCCCCGCTCAGTAAATCCGAGCACCGGATCATCCACAATCTCCGAACAGAACCGGATACAACGCGAACACATGATGCAGCGCTCATCATCCAGTCGGATGCGCGGCCCAATGTCCACATTCTTCGGTTTTTTGACCTTCTCCTCACGGAAATCACTGCCGCCCTTGCCGTGCTCCACACTGTATTCCTGAAGACGACACTCCCCCGCCTGATCACAAATCGGACAATCCAAAGGGTGATTAATCAACAAAAACTCCATCACTCCACGGCGGCATTCCTCGCTCAACTTGCCTTCCGTGCGAATCCCCATGCCGTCCGCCACCGTGTTCGCACAAGCGATCACTGGTCTCGGCATCCAGCCAATCTTGGCAAATCCAGATTCATCCTTTTCCACCTCCTGACCCGGCGTCGGACGCGGCGGCATGCCCATCTCCACCAAACACATCCGGCAATTGCCCGGAGAGGTCAGCTTCGGATGGTAGCAGTAATGCGGCACCAGCGCCTCAACCTGGCGACACGCTTCAATCATGCGTGTGCCCTTGGGGAACTTGTGCCAGCTACCGTTGATTTGCACATTTACCATGTCCACCGGAGGTGGAGTGGCCGGTGCAGCTGGTGCAGGCGTCGCAGTAGTGCTCATAAATAGGAAACAAAGAGGGCAACCCCACTATTTCGCCAGCCACCCAACCATCAAGCTCAATTTGTGAAAAATTTCACAAGCAAAACGTTGAAGGCTCGTCCCGAGCCTTTCATTCCCATTCCCCACCCAAAGCCCGGGACGGACCTTCTACTCTCCACTTTCCACTTTCCACTACCCCGATCCTTTTTACTCGCCCAAATGTCGACGAATCCACTCTGGATCGCGCCGACCATCGATCACAGCCCAAACAACCACCTCATCATCTTCGAACGTGTAAAAAATCGAGAAGGGGAATACCCGCGCGAGAAGTCGATGATAGTCCAGATAAACTCGACGGTGAATTCCCGCTGAAATCCTCAAGCCCTCAATTTCTGCCCTCAAACTGACGGCGAAATAATCTCCAAGCCCGACCTCCTGAGCCTCATAAAACCAAAACCCTTCATCCAAATCGGCGAACGCTTCCTCAGAAATGCGGAGCTTGATCATTTTTTGCCAATCATGAGTTTCGCCTCATCCCAATCAAGTAGGCGCGAATTTCCAGCCGTCACACGCTCACGCCTCGCATCAAGCAACCTTCTCTGCTCCAAAGGAACATCCACTTCATCCGCACGTTCCCTTAAATCCTGCCAGATCGCCTCCATGATCTGAAGCTTCTCACGAAGAGGGAGTTTTGAAACTTCGGCCACACTCATTGTCTTCCATCTTAATTCAGTCGATCGGCCGTGCCAATTCATTCTTGTTGCGTTATCACCCTTTGCCCTTTTTCCCCTTCTTAAATCCATATTTCACCGGCTTCCGATTCATCATCGTCGCATCTTCCGGCAGCCCGGCCTGCTTCTTCAACTCTCGAATCTGATCCCGCAGCAACGCCGCCTTCTCATACTCGAGTTTGCCCGCCGCCTCCGCCATCTCCTGCTCCAGCTCGCGCAACACCTCCGTCACCTCAAATCCACCCGCCTCTTCCTTCACCACCGACTCCTCCACCTGCCGACCCGCCTCCCAACCGTGCAAACTCTCCTGCACCGCCCGCTTCACCGTCTGCGGCGTGATCCCATGTTTTGTATTGTGCCGCTCCTGCCGATCCCGACGATAGGCACTGATGTTCAACAACGCCTGAATGCTGTCCGTCACCTGATCCGCAAACAACACCACTTCGCCATTGATGTGCCGTGCCGCCCGACCCGCCGTCTGCAGCAACGAGGTCTCGCTCCGCAAAAACCCTTCCTTATCCGCATCAAGAATACAAACCAGACTCACCTCCGGCAAATCCAGCCCCTCCCTCAGCAAGTTGATCCCCACCAACACATCAAAACTTCCCGCCCTCAGCGCCCGCAAAATCTCCACCCGCTCGATCGCATCAATATCGCTGTGCAAATAGCGCACCTTGAAATCCAGATTGCGCAAATAATCCGTCAAATCCTCCGCCGTCCGCTTCGTCAATGTCGTCACCAACACCCGTTCGCCCTTCTCAATCCGTGCCCGGCAAAGCTCCATCGTTTCATCGATCTGCCCCTTCAACGGCTTCATCGTCACGACCGGATCCAGCAACCCTGTCGGACGGATGATCTGCTCCACAATCAGCGCCCGGCCCTTCGTCGCTACATCAAACTTCTCCAACGGCTCCGCGCTCCCCGACACCCGCACCGTCGGCTTCGGCAACGCCGCTGAAATCCCACTGTCCTTGTGCTCCTTTTTCGTGTCCCGAAACCCCACGTTCCCCACCACGCTGTTCTCGATCTCAAACCTCCCCGGCGTCGCGCTCACATACAACACCTGCTCCACCTTGTCCATGAACTCAGGAAACCTCAACGGCCGGTTGTCCAACGCACTCGGCAACCGAAACCCATGCTCCACCAGCACCGTTTTCCGCGACCGATCCCCCTCATACATCCCCCCGATCTGTGGCACCGTCGCATGACTCTCATCCAAAAACACCTGCAGCTTCCCTGGAAAAAAATCCAGCAACGTCCCCGGCGTGCCGCCTGTTGGCCGCCCCGTCAAATGCCGCGAGTAGTTCTCGATCCCCTGACAAAACCCCATCTCCTGCATCATCTCGATGTCATACTCCGTGCGCATCCGAATTCGCTGCGCCTCCAGCAACCGCCCTTCCCGTTCAAACAACGCCACCCGCTCATCCAGTTCCGCCCGGATGCTCACAATCGCCCGCTTCAGCTTCTCCATCGGCGTCACAAACTGCTTCGCCGGATTCAAAGTGTAGTTTTGCAACTGATGCATCGCTGCCCCCGTCAGCGGATCGAAAACCGAAATCCGATCGATCTCATCACCAAAAAACTCCACCCGGATCGCCTCATTGTCCAGATACGCCGGAAAAACCTCCACCACGTCCCCCCTTGCCCGGAACTTCCCGCGTGTAAACGCGATGTCATTGCGCTCATACAGCATGTCCACCAGCTTCGTCAAAAACACCTCCCGCTGCATCTGCATCCCCACATGCACCGGCACCATCATCCCTTCATAATCTTCCGGCGACCCCAAACCATAAATGCACGACACACTCGCCACCACAATCACGTCTTGTCTCGATAAAAGCGCCCCCATCGACGACAACCGCAGACGCTCAATCTCATCATTCACATTCGAATCCTTCTCAATGTAAGTATCCGTCCGCGGAATGTAGGCCTCCGGTTGGTAATAATCGAAATAGCTCACAAAATACTCCACCGCATTGTTCGGAAAGAAATTCTTGAACTCCGAATACAACTGCGCCGCCAGTGTCTTGTTGTGCGACATGATCAGCGTCGGTTTCCCCACATTGGCGATAATGTTCGCCATCGTAAATGTCTTCCCCGACCCCGTCACCCCCAGCAACGTCTGATGCATGTTCCCCGCCAGCATCGACTTCGTCAATTTCGCAATCGCCTGCGCCTGATCGCCCTGCGGCGAATACTCCGAATTCAGTTCAAACACCTTGCTCACAAAAGCAGATAACGTTTCGCAGCCCATTCGCAACCGCACAAAGCTCCGATGAAGCTTTCAGGATCTTTATCCCTTATCCTTTATCCTTTATCCTTTCCTGATCTGCCTCTGCCCCTCATAAAGCACAATCCCCACCGACGTCGCCAGATTCAAACTCCGTGTCCCTTCCATCGGAATCCGCAAACAACCCTCCTCAAACTCCTTCAACATCCCCTCCGGCAACCCGCGCGACTCCGGACCAAACACCAGATAACTCCCGTCCGCGAACTCCGCGTCCCAAAACCCCCGCGTCGTTTTTGTCGTCAAAAAAAACATCTTCGCCCCCTCCCTCTCCGCCACCGCCCGCAATTCTTCAAACGACTCCCAAACCACAACCTTCACCTCCTTCCAATAATCCAACCCCGCCCGCTTCAACTGCTTGTCATCAATGCTGAACCCCAACGGCTTCACCAGATGCAACACCGCCCCCGTCGCCAGACACAAACGTCCCACCGCCCCCGTATTGTGCGGAATTTCCGGTTGATAAAGCACCACGTTAAACATCGGTAAATAACCCGCTCCACCCCTTGCACGCCCGGGCGTCCAGCGCCATTAAAATGAAACATCACTTGCCATTCTGCCAGGTTGTGGAACTCTGCTTGCCGCCAATTCCAAACCTTAGTATCCCTGCAATCAAGCAGGCCCAAGTGAAATCATCGAATCCAATCTTGGAATAGCGCGGGAACTAAAGTTATGGAAAAGAAACTCTTCACTGAACTCGGCCTGTCTACCGAAGTTCTCCAGGCCGTCGCCGCGCTCGGCTTCGAACAACCCTCCCCAGTTCAGGCCCAATGCATCCCGCCCGCCCTTGAAGGCCGCGACGTCGTCGGCCAGTCCCAAACCGGCTCGGGCAAGACCATGGCCTTCGCCATCCCCATCATCCAGCGCCTCGACGCACGCGAACGTGGCGTTCGCGCCCTCATCATGTGCCCCACCCGCGAACTTGCCATGCAGGTCTGCGAAGAGGTCGCCAAACTCACCATCCACAAACCCGGCCTCAAAGCTCTCCCCATTTACGGCGGTGCCACCTACACCCGTCAGATTCGCGGCCTACAGGACGGCGCTCAAATCGTCGTCGGCACCCCAGGTCGTATCCTCGACTTCATCAACAAAGGCTTGCTCAAGCTCGACAAACTGCAGATGCTCGTCTTCGATGAAGCCGACGAAATGCTCGACATGGGCTTCCGTGAAGACATCGAATCCCTCATCGAGATCGTCCCGCCCACGCGCCAGACCCTGTTCTTTTCTGCCACCCTCGACGGCCCCATTCGTCACCTGGTCGAAAGCTTCACCAAAGATCCCGTCCTCGTCTCCATCGAGCACAAGGCCCTCACGGTTCCGACCATCGAACAACGCTACTACGAGGTCAACAGCCGCTCCAAAATCGAGGTCCTCTGCCGCCTTCTCGACCTCGAGAACCCACGTCTTGCCATCGTTTTCGCCAACACCAAACGCGCTGTCGATGACATCACCGATGCCCTCAACGCCCGCGGTTACGCGATCGACCGACTCCATGGCGACCTTAACCAGACCATGCGCGACCGCGTCATGAAAAACTTCCGTGCCGGCACCGTCGAAATCCTCGCCGCCACCGATGTCGCCGCCCGTGGACTCGACGTTGATGACGTCGATCTCGTCTTCAACTACGACCTCCCCTACGACGAAGAAGACTATGTCCACCGCATCGGCCGCACCGGTCGTGCCGGACGCTCCGGAAAAGCCTTCGCCCTCGCCAGCGGACGCGACATCTTCCTCCTCCAGCGCATCCAACGCTACGCCAAAGTCAAAATCGAACGCCACAAAGTCCCCACCCGCGAAGAAGTCGAAGGCAAACGCGTCGACAGCCACTTCGCCAAAGTGCAGGCCCTCCTCGAAGGCGGCAGCTTCACCAACCACGAAAGCACCATTCAACGCCTCCTCGACGCCGGCCACTCCAGCACCGACATCGCCAGCGCCTTGATCCACATCATCCTCGCCGACGACGGACGCGAATCCCAGGAAATCCTCGAAGACCGCCCACGTCCCGAGCGTCCCGAACGCCGCGACCCACGTGACCGCGAACGCGGCCCCCGTCCTGACTACCAGGACAACCGCGACAACTCCAACTCCGCGCCGCGCGAAGCCCGTCCCCCACGCGTTGATCCTCCTGGCGGTTACACCCGCATGTTCATCAACGTGGGTTCCATCGACGAAGTCACCCCACGCGAAATCTCCGGTGCCATCTACAGCACCGCCAGCCTCCCCCCCGGCAGCCTCGGCAAAATCGAAATTTTCGCCAAGTGCAGCTACGTCGGCATCAAACCCGAACACGTCCAGCAAGTCCTCAGCGGCATCGAAGGCGCCAGCCTCCGCAATCGCGCCCTCCGCATGGACGTCGCCGAAGAACAACAATTTCAAGCCCGCCCTCCTCGCCCCAACTATGGTGGTGGCGGCGATGACCGTGGCAACGACCGACGCCCCCCCTTCCGCCCCCACGGCGGTGGTGGCGGCACCAGTCGCCCCCCCGGCGGCCCCGGCGGCTTCAAAAAGTTCGGTGGCTTCAAAAAGAACCGCCCGCCTACCGAGAGCTGGGACGAATAGCCGTTCGTTCCTTTTCCGGCGACCGCCGCCCAGACCAAAGTCCACGACCGACGACAAGTCGGTCAAGCCATCGCGCCTGCCCCTTTGTAGTCCGCTCTCCTTTCTCTATTGACGATTTCCAACTCTCTGGTCATCATGGAGTTAGCCATCGGAAGAACCCCGAGATCCAGCTGCATGCACCGAATTCTTCCCATCGTTAAAGCATCAATCATGGTGTGGTTGATTGTTTTCACCGGCGTCGTCCCCCTACATGCCCTTACCGTATTCGACGGCTACGATCCCGACCTGCACAACCGCTTCGCCGACTGGGAAAATTCCAATTACGCCGTCAACAACAACGTCTCAGTTGCCTCCATGACCGGCCTCGGCTGGAGCTCCGGCTTCGGTTCATCCAACGACCTCACCTACGCCGCCATCACCAATCAACACATCGTCGGTGGACACGTTGATCTCGCCGTCGGCACGGTCGTTTATTTTCACGGCGACAACGGCAGCATCATCAGCCGCACCGTTGCCTCTTCCACTTTCATTGGCGGCACCATGCGCATTTACACCTTGAACCAGCCCATCACCGACGCCTCATTCGCTCCAATCCCCATCATCATCGGAGGCAACGCCGCCGACTACGCCAACATGACCGTCGCCATGTTCGGACAAGACGGACGGGTGGTCACCGACCAGCTCGCCCCCCTCAATCAAATTGGACAAAATGTCCTCAACTCGCCGCTCGGTTCGTTTAACGGCACCAACATCACTCCCACCACTTCATTCGTTCCCCCGGACGGAAGCACCATGGTCGGCAAAATCCTCGGGAACGAAGGAAAATATGTGAGCGGCGACTCCAATGATTCCGTTCTCGGCTACTACAACGGCCAGTGGGGCCTTCTCGGCACCGCCTATCTCACTGATTCCGGTGCTGTTGGGTCAAGCTACTTCGACCTCCTCGCTTCTTACTATCAGAACATCCCCGGTGCCATCTCCGCGACGTTCATCGTCATTCCCGAACCTTCCCGCGTCCTTCTTCTCCTGTCTTCGCTCGCACTCCTTGTCCTGCATCGACGCCGCCCTTGCGCTCATTGATATTGATACAATGACCCCGGTCTCGCCGTATTCATCTGCGGCATGAACCGCCTTCACCGCACCGCTCTCATCCTCCTTGCCTGCCAAGTCTTTGGCACCTCCAGCATCTTTGCGGCCGCACCCGCCGTCGACTTCGCTCGCGACGTCCGCCCCATCCTCTCCAACCGTTGCTTCAAATGCCATGGCCCGGATGAAGGCACTCGTGAGGGCGGACTTCGTCTCGACCTGCGCGAATCGGCGCTCGCCGAAGCCAAATCCGGCGAAATCGCCATCGTCCCCGGCAAACCCCTCGACAGCGAAATGATCCGACGCCTGCATGCTGAAGATCCCGACGAACGCATGCCGCCCGCCTCCGCCAAAATGGAGCTGACCGACGCCGAAAAAAACATCCTCAATCAATGGATCGCCCAAGGCGCCGAATACCGACCTCACTGGGCCTTCATCGCTCCGCAAAAACCTGCCGCCAATTCCATCGACGAGTTCATCGTCCAAAAACTCACCACAGAAAATCTCCAACCCTCCCCTCAAGCTGACAAATACCAGCTCATCCGCCGCGTCACCCTCGACCTCACCGGCCTGCCCCCGACACCCGAAGAGACCAAAACCTTCATAGAAGACCGCTCTCCCAATGCCTACGAAAAACTCGTCGACCGCCTCCTCGCCTCTCCTCACTACGGCGAACGCTGGGCGCGCCGCTGGCTCGACCTTGCCCGTTATGCCGACACCAACGGTTACGAAAAAGACCGCGAACGGCAAATCTGGCCCTGGCGCGACTGGGTCATCCGCGCCCTCAACGCCGACATGCCGTTCGACCAGTTTACCATCAAACAACTCGCCGGCGACATGCTCCCCGAGGCCACCCCCGACGACATCACCGCGACCGGATTCCATCGCAACAGCATGCTCAACGAAGAAGGCGGCAACGACCCTCTTGAGTTTCGCTATCATGCCATGGCCGATCGTGTCGCCACCACCGGCACCACCTGGCTTGGACTCACCCTCGGCTGCGCCCAATGCCACACCCACAAATACGACCCCATCCTGCACACCGAATATTTCGGTCTGATGGCGTTTCTCAACAATGCCGACGACATTCATCAGGACCTCCCCGATTCAAACACGGCCAAAACACAAGCCGACCGCACCCGACGAGCCGAGGCCCTGATCGCCGATCTGCCAAAAAAATGGCCGCTGGAAAAACGCCCCGATGCGCAATGGACCACGCCACCCCTCGCCGCCGTCACCACCGCCTCCGACGAACTCCCAAGAATCACCGACAACCACACCGTCGTCTTTGCCGCCAAAGGTTCTGAAAAAGACACCTACGAAATCCGCTTCACCGCCGACACCAACACCCCAGGCGTCGACCGACTGCGCCTCGAAACCCTTGCCGACCCGGTCGTCCCTTCAGGTGGCCCCGGCAGAACGGGCCACGGCAACTTCGTCCTCAGCGAAATCGAAATTTTCACCCGCCCGAAGACTTCCGCCGATTCCCCATGGCAGAAACTCACCCTCGTCAAAGCCACCGCCGATGCCGAGCAACCCGGTTTCCCCGTCGCCTCCGCCATTGACGGCAAACCTGACACCGGCTGGGCCGTTCAAGTCGAAGGCGGCTCCCACAAAAAGAACCGCACCGCCGTTTTCCATTTCGACAAACCCCTCCCATTCCCGTCCTCCGATCTTGAATTCAAAGTCACCCTCGCTCAGAACTTCGGCACCCATCACACCATCGGTGCCTTCCGCCTGTCCCTCGGCAAACCCCTCGAACTGCCCGTCCCGCAACTCACCGACGAGCAACGCCGCCAGCAGGCCCTCGATCTCGCTTTCAATCAATGGCTCGAAAAAGTTCAGACCGACACCGTCCCCTGGACCCCTCTAAAACCCGACACCCTCGACTCCAACGAACCGATCCTCAACCTTGAAGCTGACAACATCATCTTCGTCTCCGGCGACACCACCAAAGACGACCGCTTCACCCTGACCTTCAAAAACGTCCCCGCCGGAACCACCGCCCTGCGACTCGAAACCCTCACCGACGAACGCCTCCCCGGCTTCGGCCCCGGCAAAGTTTATTACGAAGGCAGCGCCGGCGACTTTTTCCTCTACAATCTCACCGTCAAGACTGGCGACCAACCCATCGCCCTTAACGACGCCACCTCCACCATCGGCGACGCCAAACTCGCCATCGACAGCGACAATCTCACCGGCTGGACCATCAAACCGCAATCCGGCGAAAACCAAACCGCCGTCTTCCAACTCGCCCAGCCCCTTCCAGCCAGCACTGACCTCACCATTGAAATGCAGATGGGCCGTTATTTCGCCTCCACCCTCGGTAAGTTTCGCTTTTCCGTCACCGATGCCGCCCACAAAACCACCGCCCGAGTCCTTCCCGACAACGCCGACCGTGCCACCCTCTTCCGCCATTTCCTGCTCAGCGCCCCGCCCTTGGCCGAACATGCCAAAACCATCCGCGACCTCCTGAAACCCCTCACCCCCCAGCGCACCTTGGTCCTTCGCGAACGCGATCAGCATTCACGCAAAACCCGCCTCCACAACCGGGGCGAATTCACCCAGCCCGCCCAGGAAATCCAGCCCCACACCCCAGCCTTCCTGCCACCGCTCTCCCCCAACCTCCCCGCCAACCGTCTCGGCTTTGCGCACTGGCTCGTCTCCAAAGAAAACCCCCTCACCGCCCGCGTCACCGTCAACCGCCACTGGCAGGCCTTCTTCGGCACCGGCCTCGTCAAAACCCTCGATGACTTCGGCTTCCAAGGCGAAATCCCCAGCCATCCCGAACTCCTCGACTGGCTCGCCCTCACCTTCATGGACAACGGCTGGTCCGTGAAAAATCTCCACCGTCTCATCGTCACCAGCAACACCTACAAACAGGACTCCCGCATCACACCCGAGCTCCTCGAAAAAGATCCACAAAACCAACTTCTCGCTCGCGGACCTCGCCTCCGCATCGAAGCCGAAATGATCCGCGACCTCACCCTCAGTGCCTCCGGCCTGCTCACTGCCAAATCCTATGGACCCTCCGTGCGCCCGCCCCAACCCGCCAGCGTCAACGAAGGCGCTTATGGCGGCATGACCTGGAAGGTCAGCGAAGGCGAAGACCGCTATCGACGTGGACTCTACACTTTCGCCAAACGCTCCACACCCTTCGCCTCCTTCCAGACCTTCGACGCCCCCACCGGAGAAGCCTGCGTTGCCCGTCGCGAAGTCTCCAACACCCCCCTCCAGTCCCTCGTCCTTCTCAACGACGAAGCCTTCTTCGAAACTGCCCAGGCCCTCGGCAAAAAAACCGCCGCCCACCCCGGGACCCCATCCGAAAAAGCCGCCTACGCCTTCCAGCGCTGCCTCACCCGGCCGCCCTCCGAGTCCGAAACCCAAAAGCTCGCCTACTTTTATCAGGATCAGCTCACCCGCATTCGTGCTGGCGAACTCAACCCCACCGACCTCATGCCCCCTGACTCCACCCCCGAAGAGACAGCCTGGATGACCGTCGCCCGCATCCTCCTCAACCTCGACGAAACCATCACCAAAAACTAAATTTCCAAACTCACCGATCACCTCCCCCTCATCCATTCGTGTCAATTCGTGTCAATTCGTGTCCATTCGTGTCCATTCGTGGTTCCTCCCCATCATCATCAGTTCCCCATCTGTGTTAATCTGTGTCCATCTGTGGTTTCCCTTCCCCTAGTCCAAATCACCCCATGAACTGCCAACACCGCTCCTTCGCTCCCGACGGCTCCCAAAGCCGCCGCTGGTTCCTCCGCGAATGCGGACTCGGCCTCGGCAAAATCGGTCTCGCCTCCCTCATCGGCAACAACTTCGCCCAGGCCGCCGCACCATCGCTTTCTCACCTCCCCGGCAAAGCCAAGGCCGTCATCCACCTCTTCATGGCCGGAGCCCCTTCGCAGCTCGACCTTTTTGATCCCAAACCCGCCCTCGAAAAACTGGACGGCAAACCTCTCCCTCCTTCCGTCATCGGCAACCAGCGCCTCGCCTTCATCCGGCCGGACGCTGGCGTCATGGCCTCCCGATTCAAATTCGCCCAACACGGCCAGTCCGGTGCCTGGATCAGCGAACTGCTCCCTCACACTGCTCAGATCGCCGACGACCTTTGTTTCATCCGTTCCGTCAAAACCGACCAGTTCAACCACGCCCCCGCACAAATCTTCTTCAACACCGGCTTCCTCCAGCCTGGCCGACCCAGCATCGGCTCATGGGTGACCTATGGGCTTGGTTCCATGAACAACGACCTCCCGTCTTTCGTCGTCCTCAGCACCGGTGCCGGCATCAGCGGAGGTGCCGCCAACTGGTCCAGCGGCTTCATCCCCACCGTCCATGCCGGCGTGCGCTTCCGCAATTCCGGCGATCCGATCCTCAACACCGCCTCCCCCAAAGGCGTCGATCAAAAACTTCAGCGCGAAACCATCAACCTCATTGGCGATCTCAACTGCCTCCAGCTCGACACCGTCGGCGATCCCGAAATCGCCACCCGCATCGCCTCCCACGAGATGGCCTTCCGACTCCAACAAAGCGCCCCCGAACTTACCGACCTTTCCGGCGAACCCGAATCCATCCTCAAACTCTACGGCATCACCGACATCAACCAACCAAGCTATGCCCGCGCCTGCCTCCTCGCCCGTCGCATGATCGAACGCGGCGTCCGCTACATCAACATCTACAACGAGGGCTGGGACGCCCACTCCGACCTCGCCGGCAACCACGGCAAACTCTGCAAAGCCACTGACCAGGCCAGCGCCGCGCTCGTCACCGACCTCAAACAACGCGGACTCCTCGACGAAACCCTCGTTGTCTGGGGCGGCGAATTTGGCCGCACTCCGATGGTTGAAACCAACCCCTCGCTCGGTCGTGCCCTCGGTCGCGACCATCATCCCTCCGCCTTCACCATCTGGATGGCCGGCGGCGGCATCCAGGGCGGCCAAAGCTACGGAGAAACCGATGAACTCGGCTACCACATCGTCGATAAACCCGTCCACGTCCACGACGTCCAGGCCACCATCCTTCATTGCCTCGGCCTCGACCACGAACGCCTCACCTATCTCCACGCCGGGCGTCACTTCCGCCTCACCGACGTCCACGGTCACGTCGTGAAAGCACTCCTGGCTTAACCACTCAGTTCATCCATCGCAATCTCGATACAAATCCCATCTCGACAGAACTGACCTCCGCCCTCATCATCGCTCCATGAACCCGCACAGTCAGGAGCTTTCGATTCTCAAAGAAATCATCAAGGTCTACACGGAAACCACATCAACCACTCAACGTTGCCGCCGCCTGTCCATCATCATCGGCTGCATTGCCCCAGCGTTGATCATACTCGCCATCGCTGGCAACGTTTCAGCCATTCTGCAGACGAGAGACAATCTAGTTTTGGCAGTCTTCGGGGGCATTGCTTGCGGATTAAGTTTTCTCTACCGCTGCGCTGCCATGCAGGCTCCTTACTTTGCGAAGTATACCACGCTGGATGCCGAATCCATTCGCCAACGCATCAGGGAAATCGAATCCATCTAAGTCATTTCCACCTCATCTACCCTTCTGTATCACTTCAATGATCACGTTCATTCGCATTCTAGTTTTACTGACATTCGTTACTTCTCCCCTCCAAGCCGAACAGCCATTTCTCGAAAAACAAGAACTCTTCGCCGCCGGCCAGTCCGGCTTTTCCCTCTACCGCATCCCCGGCATCGTCGTCACCAATCAAGGCACCATCCTCGCCTACTGCGAAGCCCGTAAACACGGTGGCAAAGACTGGGGCGAAATCGAAATCCATCTCTGTCGCAGCACCGACAATGGTCTAACCTTCAGCCCCCCTCAACACATCGCCCATCACGGCGAACGCATCCCTCTCACCGTCAAAACCACGGAAGGGCGCATCGAACAAACCGTCAACAATCCCGTCGCCATCAACGACACCAAAACCGGCGTCATTCATTTCCTCTACTGCGTCAACTACGCCCGCGCCTTCCACATCCAGAGCTCCGACGATGGTCTCACCTGGACGTCCCCCATCGAAATCACCGCCACCTTCGAAACCTTCCGCCAAAAACACCACTACTCCTGGACCGTCCTCGCCACTGGCCCCGGCCACGGCATCCAGCTCAAAAACGACCGCCTCATCGTGCCCGTCTGGCTCGCCAGCGGCAAAGACGGTGCCCACCATCCCTCCGTCGCCGCCACCATTTACAGCGACGACCAAGGCAAAACCTGGCACGCCGGTGACATCGCCCTCCCCAACGACCCCGACCACACCAACCCCAACGAAACCGTCATCGCCCAACTCTCCGACGGCAGAGTCATGCTCAACGCCCGCAGCACTTCCAAAGCCAGCCGCCGTCTCATCACCACCAGCCCCGACGGCTCCGCCAACTGGAACACCCCCGCTTTTGATCCCGCACTCCCCGACCCTCAGTGCATGGGCAGCCTCATCACCCATCCCAACCCACCCAACGGCAAACCCCTCCTCATCTTTGCCAATCCCCACAGCCTCAAACGCGACGCCGAACACCACGAAATCCCCGGCGCATCCGGCCCGCGCGAAAACCTCACCATCAAACTCAGCGAAGACGACGGCAAAACCTGGCCCATCCAGAAAACCCTCGAGCCCGGCGGCTCAGGCTACTCCGACCTCGCCGTTCTTCCCGATGGCACCATTCTCTGCTTTTATGAGCGCAGCCCCGATGGACTAAATTCGGTCGGCCTTCTCACCCTCGCCCGCCTCAACCTCGCCTGGCTAAAACAAAAGGAAGACATCCGCCCTACCCAAACCATGCAGGAAGCCGGAACCGCCGTCGCCAACCGTGTCATCGCCACCAGCAGCAAACAAACCGGCTACATGTTCGACCTCACCCTCGAAGCCCTTCTCGAACTGTCCCGCATCACCAACAATTCCACCTATCGCGACCATGTCCTGCGCATCGCCACCAACCAGCGCAAACTCACCCCCACCACCCCGGCCCCCTGGCGTCAACAACCCTTCAACTGCCTCACCTTCGCCCTCTTCGAAGCCACCCAGGACAAATCCTGGCTCCCCATCTTTCTCAGCGAATCCGAACGCTGCCGCAACGAAATCTGGCGCGACCCAGACGGCATCATCCTCCACCCCCGCGGCACAAAACGCGGCGGCGGCGAAGCCATGCTCATTGATGCCCTCCAGGAATACACCAGTCGCATGGCCCGCACCGGATTCATCACCAAAGACCCCGCATGGTTCGCCGAATGCGCCCGCCAGTTCCGCCTCTACCGCCCCATCGTCCGCTACCCCGACAGCGGCCTCTGGTCCCAAGGCCGAGGCTGGATCAGCGGTCAACCCAGCACCCTTTCCCCCGGTGCCTGGTCGCGCGGTCATGGCTGGCTCATCCGCGGCATGGAACAGTCTCTTCGCTACATCCCCCGCGACGCCGCTGAATACCAAGAGATTCAAACCCACCTCTCCGAACTTGCCGATGCCCTCCTCGCCGTCCAACTCCCCTCCGGCATGTGGTCCTGTCTGCTCACCCGAAGCCCCGACCAATCCCCAGCCGAAACCAGCGGCACTGCCATGATCGCCTGGCACCTCGCCCGCGCCATCCACGACGGACACCTCACCGATCCCAAATACCTCGCATCCGTCAAAAAAGCCCTCGCCGCCCTTCCTCAATACGTCCTCACCGACGGCACCGTGTTCAACACCAGTCCCGGCCCCGGCCCCCTCGAAACCGAAGAGCCCTGGCTCAAATCCGAATACCCACCCGGCGACCCCCACGGCACCTTCTCCATCCTTTTCGCCGCCGCCGCCGCCTACCTGCTCGACAACTAATCGATCTCAACGTTCGCCACGCTCGGATGTCCAAAGGAAACCTCTCCTTTCCAATCTTCTCTTCTGCCCTATCGTCCTCAGCATTGCCCCATGAAGAAAAAGCTCCTCATCTTCACCGCCTCCCTCTTCGCCCTACTCGGCATCGGAACCTTCGCCGGCTATTCCTGGCTCACCGCCCGCTTTGAGAAAGACGCGGTCATCGCCCAGGTCGAACAATGGTGGGACTGCCGCGCCACCCTCGAATCCAGCACCGTCAACCTCCTCTCCACCCCAGCTACCGTCGAACTGCGCGGCCTCAAACTCGCCATTAGCGATGACGAAGTCACCAAACCCTACGCCCAGCGCAGCGCTTTCCCGGAAGACCAGGCTCTGCTCGTCGCCGAACACGCCACCCTGTCCGTCACCCTCAAAGACCTGCTCAGTCGCCGCTACAACATCGAGAAACTGCACATCTCCAACCTTCGACTGCGCACCGAGATCGACACCGAAGGCGACAGCACCCTCGACATGATGTTCGACTCCCCCGAAGATGAAAGCGAACCCCTCCCTGCCGAACAAGTCCAGACCAAGCGCCCCTTAAACGCCCTCGCCGCCAACATCAGCAGCGAACCACCGCAAACCGGCGACCCTGCCAAACCCAAAAAGAAGAGAACCAAAAAACGCAAAAAAGACAAGGAACCCTTCAAGGCCAGCGACCTCGGTCTCGCCCTCCAGGTTCAGGAAGCCAGCGTCAACAACGGCAGCTTTGAGATCGTCGATTTCAAAAATCAAACCCACATGACCCTGAGCAACATCGCGCTCACTCTTTCCGATATCGACGTCGATCCCAACAACCTCGCCGCGCACAATCGCAGCAACCTCAAATTCGCCGGCGACATCAAAACCGCCAAAACCGACTCCACCGAAGTCACCGCCAATTTTAACGTCCAGGGCGACGGCGTGTTCCACCCTTTTGCCCCCGACACCGGCCTGTGGTTCCCCGATCTCGGACTCAACATCCTCATCAAAAAAGGCAGCAGCTTTGGCGGCGCGCCGCTTGAAACTCAAATGCGCGAGAAGGACATGAAAAAGATGCGCGAATACGGACTAGACCTCACCGGCCTCGCCATGGGCGGCGTCCTTCAGGACGACCTCGTCACCCAGATCCACGCCATCGGCAGCAAAATGATCATTGGTCGCGACACCCATCTCATCTGCCCCGACTACGGCATCACCCTCCTGCAAAAGAGTTGGATCAACGCCGCCGAAGACGACCATCGCCTCAACGGCCGGTTCACCGCCAACCCCGAACTCAGCCAGCGTGTCCTCTCCGGAGCCCAGGCCAAACTCGGCGAAAAATACGGTGATACCGTTGCCGCCCTCGCCCAGGCCACCATCAACGCCACCTTCATGGACGAGCAAAAACGTCTCATCATTCCCATCAAATCCCGCGGCCCCTTGTCCAAACCCGATGTCAGTCTCGACGGCACCATCGGCGACATCACCGACAGCCTCAAAAGCGCTGGCAAGAGCCTCCTTGAAGGCCTCCTCAACAACTGAAAAAGTCACCCTTCTTCGCGACATCACTTCCTGTTTGTCACCCCATCTCCAACCGCTAGTATCCATCCCATCATGACGCTCCGACACTTTTCCGCGATCCTTGCCGCCTGCCTCCTTGTCACGCCATTCCTTCAAATCCAGGCCCAGGAAGGTCAGCCACCAAGCCCAGAAGCCATTGCTGAAAACGAAAAATTCGGCAAACTCGTCAGCGAAGCCCAGCAATTCCAGGCGCAGAGCCAGCTGCTCGATGCCATGGAAAAAATCAACGAAGCCGAAGCCATCAAACCCGGCACCGCCATCCTTCATAACATGCGCGGCAGCGTCTACACCGCCATGCGCGACTTCGACAAAGCCCAGGAGCAGTTCGAAAAAGCCCAGGTCCTCCACCCCGGTGCCTTCGAGCCCCGCTTCAATCTCCTCGAGCTCAACTATGTCCGCGGTCAATACACCGAGGCCGAAAAAGGCTTCACCGAACTCCTCAACACCTACCCCAAACTGCGCGTCGAAATCCGCCACATCACCCTATTCAAAATTCTCGTCTCCCAACTCAAACAGGACAAGCTGACCGCCGCTGAAGAAACCATGAAAAACTTCACCTTCATGGACGACACCCCCGCCTATTATTATGCCCGCGCCGCCATGTCATTTCACAAAAAAGACAAAGTCGACGGCCACACCTGGCTCAACAAAGGTTCCCAAATTTTCAAACAACCCGAGCAAACCGTTCCTTACGTCGACTCCCTCATCGAAGCCCGCTGGATCGACAGCCTCGGCATTCCCGACGAGCTCCAAAAATAATCTGCGCCGAGGGCAAGAGACCGCGAATTTGCACTTCGCTCAAACAATCAAAAAGCTCCGACTCCCTTTGTCCATCAAAGTCGCAAACACCCCCTTCAAAACCTCCTCAGAAGCCTTTGTTGCCAGCATGTAACGCTGACCTCCCTTGTTCCATGTCGCCACCTGCCATTCACCGCGACTTTCGAACTTCGTTGCTGCTTCCGGCACCCCCGGCTCAACGCCCACCATCACCAAATGGGCTTCCTGACCCGGCGCAATTTCAAAACAAATCACTGAGGCTGGACGCCCCTCCACCTCAAACACCTTGCAGCCAAGACTGCGCATCGCCGCAAACCCATCAGGCAACTCCTCCGGCATCGGCGATCCCACTTCCTTAAGCGACGCCTTCAACAAGGCCAGGTCGCCAGAAAAACGGTCCAATCTCACCTCGTGCGAATCAATCGATTTCACCATCGACAGCGCCTGCCTCTCCCAATCCTTCCCCGTTCCTCCCGCATCGTTCCACCACCAGACACCCGCCAGCGCGATCACCACCGCCATCGTCAACAACAAGGGCAACATCCCCACCCTCCGTTTGGACACTGACGGCTCCAAATCGCGCTCCATTTCCATCGCTTTCAAGATGTCATCGTTCAATCCCGCAGGCACCGGAATCTCACCCAACGCCCCGGCCACCTGTTCATCAAACTGGCTCCGTTTTTCCAACCACTGCTGAAGTTCTGCATCCCCCGCCGCCAAGGCACGGCTTGCCTCCGAAGCATCCCCTGGGCGCAACGTGCTGGCATCCAATTCGTTTCTGGCATCTTCCGGTCTCATCATCTTCGCATCAAAAACTATTCCACCGCCCCCCTGCTGGTAGTTACGTTCTGGGTCCTGTTTAAGATATCACGCAACAACCCCTTGCCCCTCGACAATCTCGACATCACCGTCCCCACGGGAATGTCCAAAGCCTCCGCAATCTCTTTATAAGACAACTCCTTCAAATAAAACAGCACCAACGGCGCTCGGTAACCCACCGCCAGCTCGTCGAGGGCACGTTGCAACATCGCCCCATCGACCTCCACCGGTTCAGCTGCAGGCTCATCCACCGCCTCGTGTCTCTCCGGTTCAAACTCCACCGACTCGAACCTTTTTTCCCGACGCGCCACCGCCAGCCATTCCCGATACAGCGTCGTAAACAACCAGGTCTTCACCTTCGTCGCATCCTTCAACGCATGCCCCTTCCTCGCCCACAATAGAAACGTCTGCTGCACCAGATCCTTCGCCTGCGCTTCAGCCCGGCACATGCTGAAGGCAAAGCGATACAATGCCGCATAATGCCCATCCACCAGTTGCTGAAAATCCACCTTGGAATCCATTGATGGCACAGCCAACCGAACATCCTCCCCTTGGTCAACGGAAAACTCCATGAATAACAGCAGGTTCAACCAACTCAGGCCCGTCTGCACCTCATGCCCGGCGAGATTTAAGCAACAAAACATCCGCCGAATACCTCCCTGGGCCAAAGACAAACACCAGCACGGAAGCCAGCAAAAACAAGAAAGGTGCCGCCGTCACAAACGCATCAGAGTCCGAAAACATCCCCTTCAACTCCTCCACATGCGCCGTTGCATAGGCCACCATCATCACCACGATCAACGGCAGCGCCGCAAGTCGGGAACACAATCCCGCCAGCAACAACAATCCTCCAACACACTCCACTCCCCCGGCCATCATTGCCTGAAACTTCGGCAACGGCAGCCCAAGCTCACCGAAAAACTCCGCCGTTCCATCCAGATTCATCAGCTTGCCTTTCCCCGTCAGAAAGAACTGCCAACCCCAATAAAACCGGATCAATAGCAACACTGGATCAACCAACGATGATCCTATCCTGGCGAGCCCCTCGTTCAACCCGAGCCAACCGCGTTTCAGTTTCGAATCTTCACTCATAAAGTCACCTTTTCACATTTCGTTCGCTTCACCTCACTTCACTTACAAAACCAACCGAGTGCTGCCCATTGCTCAAACCACCCGCGCACCTTCACCATCCAGTCCATCGCTCCATCCGCATCGGCCAAAGCCAGATCCAACGCCCTCGCCAAACCATCCCCGCGACCCAACGCCTCCAGCAACAGAAACGCCTCCTTCTCCAACCTCAAAAAATACAGATCATTGTCGCACCGATGCACCACCAGATGAACTCGCTCCCTCACAGGCAACTTCACCTTCCTGCGCACCTTCTTCCTCGACTCACCCGTCATCGCATGACTCGCCTCTTTGCGCATGCCTGACTCAAACTTTCGCACCGCCATGAAATACACATCCACCGCATGATCCAGTTCGAGCAGCACCACATAAGGCTGCAACCTCAAACACAACTCATCCAAATTCTTCCCCAACAGCTCATCCACCTTCAAGGCCGGTCGCTTTGCCTCATCAAACGCCACCGTCTGAGCCCATTCAAATCGCGCCACATCCACCGCCATCGACTGAAGTTCTCCCGTCCACACCGGTTCCGCACGAAGAAACTCCTCCAAGCGCGATCCCAAATTGCGCAACGTAAACGACTGACTCGGACACTTGCTCAAATAAGCCACACACATCCTCTGAAATCGCCGTTGCCCCAGCAAAACGCGCAATCCGGGGTAATCCTCATACAAACAGTCCAGCAACCGAAACCAATACTGCCGGTTGTATATCTCTAACCGATCAAACCCATTCATCTGTTCATTCCCCTTCATGAATGAAGCAACCACCGACCTCGTCCTTTTCCCATCCTCCCAGGTTCGACGCATCCCCTCGTCGGCAGCGAGTGGACGCATGACCGCGTGAGCCATCAAACGCTGCACCTCAGCAAGACCCTGCAACGAGTCGATATCAGACGGGCAATACGGCGTTTTCATGAAGATAAAGATTCGCTTTTAATGCTTCGTCATGCACCTCGTCAAAACTCGGAATGCGATCGTCCCATTCCAGCAACGTCGCCGTATGCCCGCAGCATCTAATCGTCTCCGCATACAAGGCCCAAACCGGATCAGGCACCGGCTGATCATGAGTGTCCAGAATCACCTTCTCCAACCTCGAATGCCCGGCGAGATGAATCTGCCCCACGCGGTGGGCCGGCACATTCCTCACATAATCCAAAGGATCAAACCCGTGATTCTCCGACGAAACATAGATGTTGTTCACATCCAACAAAATCCCGCAATCCGCCGCCTCCGCCACCTCCGTCAAAAAATCCCATTCTGTCATGTTACTCTGATGAAACTCCGCATAACTGCTCACATTCTCCACACAGATCGGAACCTCCAAAAAATCCTGGGCCTCGCGGATTTTTGAAGCCGTATGTTTCGCCACCGCCATCGTGTAAGGCATCGGCAGCAAATCATGCGTATACCTGCCATCCACACTGCCCCAGCATAAATGGTCCGACAGCCATGGCGTATTCGTCCGCTTCACCAGACGTTTCAACTTCTTCAAATGCTCCCGATTCAGCGGCTCCGCACTCCCGAAATACATCGACACCCCATGCTGCACCACCCGGTATTGTTCCAGGATCTGATCCAAAATCTCCAACGGCCTTCCCCCATCCACCATAAAATTTTCAGAAATGATCTCAAACCAATCCACCACCGGCTTCTTTTCCAGAATGTGGCGGTAATGCGGAACCCGAAGTCCCACGCCCACACCATAGTCGGTATGATTGTTGAAAAAATTGGCAGGCATAACAGCTTCTCAATGTGAGTTTCCATTCATCAAACCGCCATCAGGGCACGCGACCCTGATGGCGCTGATCGACCCGCGACTACTTGTCTTTCTTGGTGGCGCAGCCGCCTTTGCCTTTGCAGGAGTTCTTGCCCTTGCAACCATTGTCGCCGGACTTGCAACCACCCTGGCCCTTGCATTCGTTGTGTCCTTTGCAGGCATGCTCGCCTTTGCTGGCCATTTTTTCAATCAACACGCCCGGAGCATCCGTGACGGGATTTTGATGGGAGGAAGCGTAGGCTCCTGAGAGAAGACCTGCAAATGCGGCGCTGGCAATAAGATGTTTGGTGCTCATGATATTCGTGGTTAGTGGTAACTGATGGTTTCAATTTTGCTAAGTTGACCAGACCGCTTTTGCGGACAGTCGAACGTAGGAGCAACAAGGCCGGCACTTATTCCCAGATTGATAAAAAAATAAAAATACTTTCATGACTTCGACACCCACCTGGCGCATCGCAGCAGACACCGGCGGAACCTTTACCGACTGCCACGCCCTCGCCCCCGACGGCACCGAGCACCGCGCCAAAGTCCTCTCCAGCGGCTGCCTGCGCGCCGTCGCTGAAAAATGGATCAATGCCAACACCGTTCAGCTATCCGATCTTTGGGACCAACAAGACGACTTCTTCAACGGCTACACCCTGCGCTTCCTAACCTCCAGCGGCACCTCGCACCCCATCCTCAGCTCCCGGGTTGTAAACCATCGCACGCTCGTCGAACTCGACGCCCCGCCTTTTCCAACAACCGAAGGCCTGCTCGTCGAACTCACAGCCCACGAAGCCGCCCCCGTTCTCGCCGCCCGCCTGATCACCCACACCCCCCTTCACCACCCTTTCCCCAAAGTCGACTTCCGCCTCGCCACCACCCGCGCCACCAACGCCCTGCTCGAACGCAAAGGCACCGACATCGCCCTGTTCATCACCGCCGGATTTGCCGACCTGCTTGTCATCGGCGACCAACGCCGCGCCGACCTCTTCGCCCTTCATCACCCACCCCGCGAACTCCACTACCATCAAGTCTGCGAAGTCCACGAACGACTCACCGCCAAAGGAGAAATCCTCACCCCGCTCGACGAACCCGCCCTCCTCCAAGCCGCTCAATCGATCATCCAAAAAGGCATCCACACCGCCGCCGTCGCCCTCCTCCACAGCGACCTCAATCCCCGCCACGAACAACGCGTCCGCGAACTTCTTCTTCAATCCGGCTTCACCCACGTCTCCCTCAGCAGCGAACTCGCCCCCTTCATCAAAATCCTCCCACGCGCCCAAAGCGCGGTCGCCAATGCCTACCTCACCGGCCCCGTGGAAAAGTTCATCCGTGACGTCAAATCGCCCCTCTCTTCCGACTCCACCCTGCACCTCATGACCAGCGCCGCGTCCCTCGAACCGGCCGACACCATTCAACCCAAAGACCTCCTCCTCTCCGGCCCCGCCGCTGGCGTCCTCGGTGCCCTCAACTCCGCCCGCGACCTCGGCTTCAAAAACATCATCACCTTCGACATGGGCGGCACAAGCACCGATGTCGCCCGGCTCGACGGCACCGTCAGTTACCGCTTTCAACAAAACGTCGGAGGCCTCACCCTGTTGAGTCCCTGCATCGCCATCGAAACCGTCGCCGCCGGCGGCGGCAGCATTTGCTGTTGGACTCCCAGCGGCCTCGCCGTCGGCCCTCACAGCGCCGGATCCGACCCCGGACCCGCCTGTTACGGCAAAGGCGGCCCCCTCACCGTCACCGACATCAATCTCCTCCTCAACCGCTTCGACCCCGACCGCGCTCCCATCCCCCTGCAACGCGCCGCCGCCCAGTTTCGCCTCACCGAACTGCTCGACCAAATCAACCAACAAAGCGGTCGCCACATGACCGCATCCGAACTTCTTGACTCCCTCCTCGCCCTTGCGAACCAGCACATGGCCGACGCCATCCGCAAGATCTCGGTCCTCGAAGGATACGACCCCGCCAACTATGCCCTCCTCGCTTTCGGCGGAGCCGGCCCCCAGCACGCCTGCGACCTGGCAAACGCCCTCGGCATGCACACCATCCTCATCCCCCATCACGCCGGCATCCTCAGCGCCGTCGGCCTCCAACAAGCCCAACCCGAACGCTTCGCCCAACGCCAGATTCTCAAGCCCCTCGACCACGTCCAACCCGACCTCCCTCTCATCCTCAGCGACCTCAGTCACGAAGCCGCCAAACAACTTCTCACCATCACCCGGAACGATGAAACCCCTCTCCTTCGAAGCATCGCCGAACTCCGACTCACCGGCCAGGACACGCCACTTCAAATCGAGTTCCACGACCCCGCCTCACTTCATCAAGACTTCCGTCAGCGATACCTGAACCTCTTCGGTTATCCCGCCCCCACCACCAAAAAGATCGAACTCGTCAGCCTTCGCGTGATTGCCACCGCCGTCGGAAGTTACGGAGTCGCCACGCCCTCCCCACCCACCCAAACCATCTCCGGTCCCGACCTCATTCAGGACGCCTTCAGCACCCTCGTCATCGCCAAAGGCTGGATGGCCAACAATCACCCTCCCCACGGCTGGATCCTCCGCTCAGACTCACAACCCTCAACCACCAACCATCAACTCCCCCTCGATCTCCTCCGCCACCGCCTCCATGGCATCGTCGAAGACATGGGTGCCCTGCTGCGTCGCACCGCCCTTTCCACCAACATCCGCGAACGACTCGACTTCTCCTGCGCCCTTCTCACTTCCGAAGGCACCCTTCTCACCAGCGCCCCCCACATCCCTGTTCACCTCGGTGCCCTAGGCGTCTGCGTCCGCGAAGTGCTCAAACAACATCCCCCCGAACCCGGCACCACCCTCATCACCAATCACCCCGCCTTCGGTGGCTCCCATCTTCCTGACGTCACCCTGATCACCCCCGTCTTCGACGACCAAAACCAGCTCCTCGGCATCATCGCCAACCGTGCCCATCACGCCGAAATCGGAGGCATCTCCCCCGGCTCCATGCCCGCCAACGCCACCACCCTCGAACAAGAAGGCGTCATCATCCCCCCCATGCCCCTCGTCTTTCAAGGCGAACCCCAATTCGACACCATCCGCGACCTCCTTCTCAACGCCAAACATCCCACCCGATCCATCGACGACAACCTCGCCGACCTCCACGCCCAACTCGCCGCCAACCGACTCGGCACCCAACGTCTCCTCGAACTCCATCGCGAATCCCCCCATCTCACCGAAAGCATGCAAACCATCCTCGCCGAATCCCGGCAGGTCATGCAGCACTTCATCCCCAACCTCACCACCGGCACCGCCCAGGAATCCCTCGACGACGGCAACCTCATCAACGTCACCATCTCCACCACCCCCAATACCATCCACATCGACTTCACCGGCACCAGTCCCCAACATCCCGGCAACCTCAACGCCACCCCCGCCATCGTCCACAGCGCCATCCTCTACGTCCTCCGTCTCGCCCTCCAACAAAACCTCCCCCTCAACGAAGGGCTCCTCACCGACGTCCACATCACCATCCCCCCCGGCACCCTCCTCAACCCCAATTTCAACACTTCTCCGCTTCCCGCCGTCGTCGGAGGCAATGTCGAAATCAGCCAGCGCGTCGTCGACACCCTCATCAAAGCTCTTGACCTCCAAGCCTGCAGCCAGGGCACCATGAACAACTTCCTGTTTGGCAATGACCAGTTCGGTTACTACGAAACCATCTGCGGCGGCACTGGCGCAGGCCCCGGCTATCACGGAGCCGACGCCCGTCACAGTCACATGACCAACACCGCCATCACCGACCCTGAAGTCCTCGAACGCAGGTATCCCGTCCGACTTCATCAATTCTCCATCCGCCCCGACTCGGGCGGCCAGGGTCAATGGAACGGCGGCAACGGCGTCATTCGCGAAATCGAATGGCTCGCCCCACTGACCGTCTCACTACTTACCCAACACCGCACCACCACCCCCTTTGGAAAACACGGTGGTCAAAATGCCCAACCCGGTCAACAATCCCTCATCCGTCCTAATCAGCCACCTCAACCCTTGCCCAGCAGCATCACCTTCAATGTAGAAACAAACGACCGTCTCATCATCGAAACCCCCGGCGGCGGAGCCTGGGGCAGCCCATCATCTTAATCCGAATCCATGGGCATCAATCCGTGCCCATCTGTGCTTAAAAGAAAATTCCAAATCACAGATATTTACCAGTCCCTGATCCATTCCCCACTCCTCCTGCGGCTGTATTCCGTGTTTTTATCCTTCATCCTTTCGCCTTTATCCTTTCAATGAAAATCGGCCCCACCTTCCGCATCGCCGCCCGCGCCCTCCGCCGCAATAAAATGCGCTCCATCCTCACCATGCTCGGCATCATCATCGGCGTCGGCGCCGTCATCGCCATGGTCGGCATCGGCAACGGCGCCCGCGCCCAAGTCGAAAACCAGATCGCCGCCCTCGGCGAAAACATGATCCTAATCTTCAGCGGCAGCAGCAGCACCTCCGGCGTTCGCAGCGGTTGGGGCGGAGCCGGCACCCTCACCATCGAAGACGCCCTCGCCATCGGACGCGAACTCCCCAGTGTCCGCGCCGTCAGCCCCGAAGTTCGCGACGGCACCCAAGTCGCTGCCGGCAACCAAAATTGGTTCACCAACCTCCTCGGCCAGTCCTCCGACTACTTTGAAATGCGTCAATGGGCCTTCGAATCGGGCACCGGCTTCACCGAACAAGACGTCCGCACCGCCGCCAAAGTCGCCGTGATCGGGAAAACCACCGCTAGCCAACTCTTCGGCAACATCGATCCCGTCGGCCAGACCTTCCGCACCCAGGGCGTCCCCTTCACCATCGTCGGCCTGCTCGCCAGCAAAGGCACCTCACTCATGGGCAGCGACCAGGACGACACCGTCGTCGTCCCCTACACCACCGCCATGAAACGCCTCACTGGTGCCAATCGCGTCCGCCTCATCAATGTCCAGGCCCGCAGCGCCGAAGAAGTCGCATCCGCTCAGGAACAAATCACCTCCCTGCTCCGCCAACGCCACAACATCGGGCCTGGACGCGACGACGACTTCACCGTCCGCACCCAGGACGAAATCTCCGAAATGGCCACCTCCACCTCCCGTGTCATGACCATGCTCCTCGGTGCCATCGCCTCCGTCTCCCTCCTCGTCGGCGGCATCGGCATCATGAACATCATGCTCGTCAGCGTCACCGAACGCACCCGCGAAATCGGCATCCGCATGGCCGTCGGTGCCCACGGCAGCGACATCATGCTGCAATTCCTCATCGAAGCCATCACCCTCAGCTGCCTCGGCGGAGTCATCGGCATCATCCTCGGCTACGGCACCGCCGAAGCCCTCAGTCACTTCGCCGGCTGGCCCACCTTCGTCTCCACCACCGCCGTCCTCACCGCCTTCGGCTTCAGCGCCGCCGTCGGAGTCTTCTTCGGACTCTACCCCGCCAAGAAAGCCGCCGCCCTCGACCCCATCGATGCCCTCCGCTACGAGTAAAACCATCCCCATCTTGCCAATCACCCTTCAAGTGCGTGTCCTCCAGCCATGAACCTGCTGAACCGAATCACCCTCGAATCAGGCAAATGCGGCGGGCAACCCTGCATTCGTGGATACCGTTTCCGGGTTACCGACCTCCTCGACCTGCTCGCCCACGGCGCCACCCACGAAGAAATCCTCGAAGACTATCCCTTCCTCGAAAAAGATGACATCTTCGCAGCACTGCAATACGCCGCCCATCAGACCGATCATGCCGTCCTCACCGCGAGTGCGTGAAATTTCTCGTTGATAACCAACTCCCCACACAGTTGCCCGATGGATAACCTCCCTCGGTCACAACGCCATCCATGTCTTGGACATCGGCCTCGCAAAGACAGACGATCGCACCTTGTGGAATATTACCAAAGAACAACCGCGGTTGATGGTCAGCAAGGACGAAGATTTCCTGTTCCTTGCCACCCGCCCCAACGATCAAGGTCGTCTCCTTTGGTTGCGCCTGGGAAACTGTCGAAAACAAACACTGCTGCTAGTTCTGGAGAACAACTGGCCTCATATCGAAGCCGCATTCACCAACCACCAGCGGATCGTTGAAGTGCGTTAATGCGCCTCCAGCCACGTCCCCCCCGTGCCCGTCTCCACCACCACCGGCACCTCTAGCTTCAAGGCCCCCTCCATCGCATCCTTGATTAGAGGCTTCACCCGCTCCACCTCTTCCAGCGGCACTTCAAACAGCAATTCATCGTGCACCTGCAACAACATGCGCGACCTCATCCTATTCACCCGCAACGCCTCATCCACGCGCACCATCGCCAGCTTGATCATGTCCGCCGCCGTCCCCTGAATCGGCGCATTCATCGCCATCCGCTCCACCCCGCTCCGCGTTGCCGCATTGCTTGTGTTGATGTCCCGCAGATACCGCCGTCTTCCCGACAACGTCTCCACATAACCATCCCGACGCGCATCTTCCACCACCTTCTCCATATAAAACTTCACCCCAGGATACTGCTTGAAGTAACTCTCGATAATCACCCCCGCTTCCGTCCGTGACACATTCCCCAGACGCTGCGCCAATCCAAACGCGCTGATCCCATAAATAATCCCAAAGTTCACCATCTTCGCCGTCCGCCTCATCTCCGGCAACACCCCCTCCAACTCCACCCCAAACACCCGCGCCGCCGTCGCCAGGTGAATGTCCAATCCCTCCTTAAACGCCTCCATCATCGCCACATCCCCACTTAGCGACGCCATGATGCGCAACTCAATCTGCGAGTAATCCGCACTCAACAAAACCCATCCATTTTTCTCCGGCACAAACGCCTTCCGAATCTCCCTTCCTAACCCCGTGCGAATCGGAATGTTCTGCAAATTCGGATCACTCGAAGCCATCCTCCCCGTCGCCGCCATCAACTGATGAAACGTCGTGTGCACCCGACCTGACGCCTCACTCACCGCCTGCGGCAACGCATCCACATAAGTATTCTTCAACTTCGTCATCTCCCGATACGACAAGATATACTCAATAATCGGATGTTTCCCATTCAACGACTGCAACGTCTGTTCATTCGTCTGATACTGTCCCGTCGCCGTCTTCTTCGGTTTTTCCGCCAGCTTCAAATGCTCAAACAACACTTCTCCCAACTGCTTGGGTGAATTCAAGTTAAACGGCACCCCCGCCAGCTCATTGATCTTCGACTTAAACTCCCCCGCCTGCTTCTCCAGCTCCAATCCAAACTCTTCCAACGTCGGCACATCCACCTTCACCCCCGCCTGCTCCATCGCCGCCAGCACCGGCAACAACGGACCTTCAATTTCCTCATACACCTTCGCCTGATTCAGTTTCTCCAGCTCCGGCTTCAACCGCTGCGCCAACTGCCACGTCACATCCGCATCCTCCGCGGCATACTCTGCCAACTTGTCCAACGGCACATCCGCCATGCTCGTCTGAATCCCCTTCTTGTCACCAATCAAAGTCGTGATCGACACCGGCGAGTAACTCAAATAACGCTCGCTCAAATAATCCATCCCATGCCGCTGATCCGGCTCCACCAATGCATGCACCAGCATCGTGTCAAAAAACGGTCCGCTAACTTCAATGTGATGCGCCTTTAACACCCGCAAATCAAACTTCAAGTTATGCCCGATCTTAACCGCCTTCGATAACTCCAACACCGGCTTCAACTCTTTCAACACCGCCAGATGCTCCGCCGGTTCCGCCGGAATATGCCAGTAACAACCCTCATGCGCCCCCACCGAAAACGCCACCCCCAACATCCGCGCCGTCAACGCATCCAATCCATCCGTCTCCGTATCAAAACAAAACTCGTCCACCGCACTCAACTTATCCACCCAACGCTTCCGATCCTCCGCCGTCACCACCAATTCATACCGATGCTCCACCTCCGCCATCGTCTTCAACGCCGGATCTTTAAACACCTCCACCGCGACCTTCTCCACCTTGGTCACTCCCGCCGCCGAAACCTTGTCCGCCACCCCAAACAAATCCACATCTCCACCAACACCCACCGCCGCCGCCACCGATTGCCGACCCCGCCCCGCCTTAAAATCCTCCCCAAACAACCGCCGACCCAGCGCATTAAACTCGAACTCCACCAGCATCGCCTTCAACGTCTCGTCATCAAACCCCTTCAACTCCAACTCATCCAATCCCACCGGCAAAGGCGCATCTTCCATGATCGTCGCCAGCACCTTCGATAATTTCGCCATCTCCGCCCCTTCCGCGATCTTGTCCTTCAACTTCCCTTGCACCTTGTCCACATTCGCCAACAACCCTTCCACCGAGCCAAACTCCGCAATCAGCTTCGCCGCCGTTTTCTCGCCAACGCCCTTTACCCCTGGAATGTTGTCACTCGCATCCCCCATCAGGCCCAGCAAATCAATCACCTGCAGCGGACTCGACACCCCCCAGCGTTCGCACACTTCCTTCACACCCAGAATCTCCGTATCGCTTCCCTGCCTGCCCGGCTTGTAAATAAAAGTCCGCGCATCCACCAACTGCCCAAAATCTTTGTCCGGCGTCACCATGTAAGTCTCAAAATCCCCCCGCAACTCCGCCACCCGCGCCAGCGTTCCGATCAAATCATCCGCCTCATACCCATCCACCTCCAACACCGGAATCCGCATCGCATTCAGCAATCGTTTTGCCGCCGGAATCGCCAAAGCCAGATCCTCCGGCATCGCCTCCCGTTGCGCCTTGTAATCCGGAAACAACGTGTGCCTCGGCGTCGGCACCGCATTGTCAAATGCCGCCCCCAAATGCGTCGGCTTCTGCGACTGCATGATCTCCAGCACCGTGTTCGCAAACCCAAACAGCGCCGACGTATTCACCCCATCGCTCGTAAAGATCGGCTTTTTGATCAACGCAAAATGCGCCCGATAAAGCAAAGCCATGCAGTCGAGGAGGAAGAGACGATTCGCCATCCCCCACCATAAACAGGAACCCCAACCGCGAAATCAGAAATCTCTCCTCACAACAAATCCTTCAACATCTTTCAACCACAGATGGACACAGATTAACACAGATGTCCTGACTTCCGGTTCGCATATTGGAAACCATATCTGTGTTTATCTGTGTCCATCTGTGGTTAAAAAAAGCCCTCCATGGACCGCGAAGTTTCACTTCGCATCAGATCCCGTAGCAGCCGACGTGAGGAGGCTCCATATCAATCTCCGCACGCCCCCAACCACCCTCCTAGTTCAGAGCCTCCTCACGTCGGCTACTACTTCCATCCCCCTACAAAACCCTCCCCCGAATCGCCACCGACTCCCCGTGCGCATCCAACCCCTCAATCTCACTAAACACCCGAACGATCGGTTCGCTCTTCGCACAAGCCTCCTTGCTCAACCTTACCACACTCGTCCTCCTCGAAAACATCTCGGTCGTCAACCCCGGAAACGACTTCCCGGCCCCGCCCGTCGGCAAGGTGTGACTCGGCCCTGCAAGAAAATCCCCCACCGCCACCGGCGACGCATTCCCCAGGAAGATCGCCCCTGCCGTGCGCACCATCTGCATGATCTCCTCCTCACGCTCCGCAATCAAACTCAAGTGCTCCGGCGCATACGCATTCACCAGCTCCACCCCATCCTCCAGGGTCGGCACCAAAATCAACACACACTCCTTCTCCAGCACCGACTTGATCATCTGCTGCCTGCTCAACTTCTCTCCCTGCACCTCCATCTCCCTCACCACATCCCCTAGTAACCCCTCATCATCCGTAATGAACGCCACGCCGCTATCTTTCCCGTGCTCCGCCTGCGCCAGCAAATCCGCCGCAATGCACGCCGCGTTCCCCGTCTTGTCCGCCAGCACCATCACCTCACTCGGTCCCGGCAAAAGATCCACCGACACCACCCCAAACACCTGCCGTTTCGCCTCCACCACATACGCATTTCCCGGCCCAAAAATCTTCACCACGGGCTTGATCGTCCCCGTCCCATAAGCCATCGCCGCAATCGCCTGCGAACCGCCCACCCGATAAACCTCCGTCGCCCCCGCCAGCTTCAGAGCCGCCAGCAAACCCGGATTCACCGTCCCATCCTTGCCACAAGGCGTGCAAACCACGATCTCCGGCACTCCTGCAGCTGCCGCAATCGCCACCGTCATCAACGAAGTGCTCACCAACGGCGCCGTCCCGCCAGGCACATACAAGCCCACCCGCTGATACGGATGAAACACCTCGCCCACCTCCGCCCCCTGCTCATTCACCATGCTCCAGTTCTTGCGCATACTCTGCCGCGCAAACTCCGACACATTCCGATGCGAAGCCTCCAACGCCTCACGCACCCTAGGCTCCACCCCATCCCAAGCCGCCTGCAACTCGTCCTGCGAAACCCGCAAATCCCGCACCCGCAACTCCGCCGCATCAAACTTCTTCGTCAGCTCAATCAACGCCTCATCCCCTCGCTCCCGCACCGCCTTCACCACGTCTCCCACCACTTCACGCACCGCCTCCGACGCCTCGGCACGACGGTCAAATCGACGCAGTTCATCAACAAAAAAGGCGTCCGTGTAACGAATGATTTTCATGCAGGAAATAGATAAAACGAATGAACCCGCACCATAGAATCCCTTCCCCACCTTCGCAACCTCCCAATCAACCTTCCCAATTTCAGGTTGCCCCCCGAAACCCCAGCAGCTAACAAAACCCATGGAACCCATCAGCGAACCAGCCGCCTCGACCCTCGTCGACCAAATCAAAACCTTCGCCACCGACAATCCCATCGTGGCCCTCATCGCCGGTCTGATCCTCCTTCTCATCATCGGCTCCTATATTCTAAAGATCCTCAAAGCCGCCAAACACAACGCTGCCATCAGTGCCGCCGCCGCCCAGGTCCGCAAAGGCGTCGCCCATCCCAAAGTCGGTCAGGCCGACATCATCCCCGGCTCCCGCAGCACCTGCGTCGAAATCATCAACGAGTCCAAAGCCACCTTCATCATCTCCAGCGTCATCCTCATCCGCAACAAAACCGAATTCCCTCTCAAACTTGCCTACTCCGGCCGCATCTCCCCACCCCGCACCCTCCCTCCCATCACCAATATCCACAACGGCCCCGCTGAACTCAAACCCCAGGACATCTTCGTCTTCACCCACCCCACCAACGCCATCTTCATCCTCCAGGAAAAAGAATCCTTCCAGGTGGCCTTCGACGTCAAATTCACCGCCGACGGCACCACCCAAAAACTCCGCATCCCCTCCGCCACCTTCAAAAAGAAACACCTCGAAAACTGGTGATCGGCCCCCATTCGCCCACGACAATCAAACTCCCCATTTGACATTTCCCTAGGCAACGTGCCTTTGTGAGAAACATGTCGAAGTCCCTCATCATCGCCGAAAAGCCCAGTGTTGCCGCCGATCTCGCCCGCGCCCTGGCCAAAGCCCCCGGCATGACCGCCTTCTCCAAAGACAAGGACTTCTACGAAAACGACACCCACGTCATCACCTCCGCCGTCGGCCACCTCCTCGAACAGGAAATGCCCATGAAAGACGGCAAAAAAATCGGCTGGGGATTCACCACCCTCCCCATCCTCCCCGAAAAATTCGACCTCAAACCCATCGCCACCAGCGCCGACCGCTACCGCATCGTCGCCCGCCTCATCAAACGCAAGGACGTCACCGAAATCATCAACGCCTGTGATGCCGGCCGCGAAGGAGAACTCATCTTCCGCAACATCATCGAAGCCACCGGCGCCAAAAAACCCATCCGCCGCATGTGGATGCAGTCGATGACCAACAACTCCATCCTCGAAGCGTTTAAAAAACTGCGCTCCGACGACGAACTCCAGCCCCTCGCCGATGCCGCCAAATGCCGCAGCGAATCCGACTGGATCATCGGGATCAACAGCACCCGCGCCCTCACCGCCCTCAACTCCCGCCACGGCGGATTCCGCCTCACCCCCGTCGGCCGCGTCCAGACTCCGACCCTCACCATCCTCGCCAAACGCGAACGCGAAATCGCCGACTTCATTCCCCGCACTTATTACGAAGTCCACGCCGATTTCGAAGTCAAAGCCGGCCAATACCCTGGTCGCTGGCTCGACACCACCTTCAAAAAAGACGAAACCGACGAACACAAAAAAGCCGAACGCCTCTGGGACATCGCCCAGGCCGAAGCCATCGTCGCTCGCTGCACCGGCAAAGACGCCATCGTCGAAGAGCAGACCAAACCCACCAAACAGATCGCCCCCCTACTCTACGATCTCACCTCCCTCCAGCGCGAAGCCAGCAACCGCTTCGGCTTCAGCGCCCGCCGCACCCTGCAAATCGCCCAGGCGCTCTACGAAAAATTCAAAGTCCTCACCTACCCAAGGACCGACTCTCGCTACCTCCCCAACGACTACATCGGCACCGCCACCGATGTCATCCGCGACTTCGCCAAACTCACCCCAGCCAAAGCCGGCAACTTCCCCACCGAGCTCATCCCCCACTGCGAAAAAATCCTCAAGGAAAACTGGGTCAAACCCAACCGACGCATCTTCGACAGCAGCAAAGTCAGTGATCACTTTGCCATCATCCCCACCGGCCAGGCCCCGCCCGCCGGCATGGGCGATCCAGAAAGAAAGCTCTTCCCCCTCGTCACCCAGCGTTTCCTCGCCGTCTTCTCCCCCGCCGCTGAATTCGACGTCACCACGCGCTTCACCAAGATCGACAACGACACCTTCAAATCCGACGGCAAAATCCTCCGCCACGCCGGCTGGCTCGCCATCTACGGCAAACAAGCCGCCAACGAACAAACCGGCGAAGAAGGCGGCAAAGTCCTCGTCCCCGTCACCCCCGGCGAACCTGCCAAAACCCTCGACCTCGACCTCCGCGAAGAATCCACCAAACCTCCCGCCCGCTTCAACGAAGCCACCCTCCTCTCCACCATGGAAGGTGCCGGCAAACTCGTCGAAGACGAAGAACTCGCCGAAGCCATGAGCGAACGCGGACTCGGCACCCCGGCCACACGCGCCGCCATCATCGAAGGCCTCATCATGGACAAATACATCGAGCGCGAAGGTCGTGACTTCATTGTCACCACCAAAGGCCTCGATCTCGTCGCCCAACTCACCGAACTCGGCGCCGAAACCCTCAGCTCCCCCGAACTCACCGGCCAGTGGGAATACAAACTCCGCCAGATGGAGTCCCGTCAGCTCGACCGACCCAGCTTCATGCGCGACATCCGGCAGCTCGCCGCCGACATCGTCGACAAATCCAAAGCCTTCGCCAAAGCGGCCAAGGAAAAACAATTCCCCGACTTCATCGCCTCCGATCCCGAATCCGGTGCCACCCGCTTCAAACAAACCCTCGACTTCTACGAAGCCCAGACCGATCAAAAACCCAAACTCCGCGTCTACAAAAGCGTCGCTGGCAAAACCCTCACCGACGAAGAAGTCCGCACCCTCATCGAGAAACGCCTTCTTCCTCCCCAAGACGGTTTCCGCAGCCGCATCGGCAAAGAATTCCGTGCCGGACTTGAGATCAAACCCGGCAGCGGCAAAGTCACCTTCGTCTTTGAAAAAGGCAGCGGCGATGTGGACGAAATCAACTGGGATGAAGTCCCCGTCCTCTGCCAGTGCCCCATCTGCAAAGACAACATTTACATATTGCCCGACGCCTACGCCTGCCGCACCAACGTTGAAAACAAACCCAAGTGCGCCGCCCGCCTTCCCCGCGAACTCTGCAAAAAACCCATCACCGAAGAGAACGCCCGCAAATTTTTCCTCGAGGGCAAAACCGGCCTCATTGAAGGCATGATCTCCAAAAAGAACCGTCCCTTCAGCGCCTTTTTGAACTTCAAGCCCAAAGACAAACGCATCCTCGGTTGGGAATTCCCCCCCCGCGAAGCCAAAAAGAAAGTCGCCAAAAAAGCCGCAGGTTAGATTCAATCGACGACTTCATTTTGCTTCAGTGATTTCAACCATTTCTCGGCCTGCCTGGGATGGGTGAACTCCAGCCACTTCACGTTATCAAACTGCCCGGATGATCTCAGCACGGCCAGTTCCCGTCGGCGCTTGCTGAACGTGGTGACCATCCACACCAAAATGGAATCCTTGGACATGAACGATCCTCTGAATGACTCGCGGTTTCCATTCCAGAGTTCCTTCCTCAAAAAGACTCTGGCCACCGTGCGCCGCAATCCCTGACTGAACACTCGGGGGAAGCGGTAATTCAGCCACACAATCATCGTCGCTCGTTGCCATAAAACCTCGCGAACCAGCTTGTAATTCCCATCCGCCACCCAACGCTCCCCGCTTGCGCCTTTCCGCATCGTATCTTGAAAAATTTCCGGAAGCCTTGGCGTCCAATCAGGCCCCCAATACAACGCATCCAGTTCCATCCTCGGACACTTCAAAATATCTGCCAAACGATCCCCAAACGTGCTCTTGCCCGCACAACTGCATCCCACCACCACCACCCGCAAGACATCATCCACTTCTCTCATCGACGGCGGCGCAAGAACACTCCACTCAATCCGATCATCATCAACAATCCACGACCCGGCTCCGGGATCGGCAATACACTGACAAGTGAATCGCCATACCGGAACTCATCAAACACCCCGTTCGCCACCGCGAGGAAATGCAGATACAGATCGTCATTGAATCCGTTGAACGCCGTTGTGGTCGCTGCGGTATTTGCCCGACCATAAATTTGCCCTGCTCCCGTGCCAACCGTGGTCGATGGATTATCCAAATAGAGTTCCCAATTTGGCTGCAACAACATGTTGGCAAACTGAGCCTCGGTCAGCACAAACAGTGACCCCACGCCCGTCACTCCACCACCCAAGGTCGTCCCCACATTCGTGAAACGGCTGATCATCAGGTAAGTGGTGCTGGCGACCAGCGGCGAATTCGTCGTGGTGACCGTCCCCCCATATCCCACCGCAGGGTTCAGCGACGTCGCATTGCGCGTGTCAGCATCCGAAAAGAAATGCGAATTTAAACTGCTGTTGAAAGCCTCGGAGACCCTCGTCTGCACTCCATTGCCGCCCAAGTCCGATCCCACGGAAGTAATGTTTACAAGATAACTGCCATACAGAGTCCCGGTGAAAGACGAGGTCGTCCCCGGGTTTCCATTCAGATCCAACTTCGTAGAAAGATAAGTCGCATTGGCCGCATCATATGCCACCGCCCCACCACTCGTTTGCAAAGCCCCGAAAGTCAGCCCCGCCGCATTTCTCCAGTTTGTCGCCCGATAGGCAATCGTCTTGTCCAATCCCAGCGTGTTCGCATTTGGAACCGGTGTTCCAATCACCGCTCCTGCCGCTCCATATCCATCGAACCCTTCATAAACCAAAAGCGCTGCTTCAGCCTGGCCCAAGACCAGCACTGTCGCCAGACATGTCAAAAATTTTGGATGCATCCCCCTGATCATAAAAGTCCCACGTAAGGAAATCCACCATTCTTTCAACCTCCACTCGCTGCAAACTCACCCTTGCACACCCGCCACCTATTCCCGAAAGTGAGACCAGCATGACCCACCTCTATCGCAACGCGCAAATCGCCTCCGAAGATAACCGCGAACTCCTCATTGCCGACCTCCTCGTCGAAAACGGAAAAATCACCCGCCTCGCCCCCAACCTCTCCACTCCTGAAGGAATCAGTTCCACCGACTGCACCGGTAAAATCCTCCTCCCCGCCCTCTACGACATCCACGTTCACGCCCGCGAACCCGGTCAGGAACAAAAAGAAAACATCCTCACCTGCAGCGAAGCCGCCATCAACGGAGGCATCACCGGCTTCTGCATGATGCCCAACACCTCCCCCGCCATCGACAATGCGGGCGTCGTCAAAACCGTCCTCGAATCCGCCCGCGCCACCCGACTCAAACTGCACACCAGCGGCGCCATCACCAAAGGCCGTGAAGGCAAGGAACTCGCCGCCATCGGCGCCATGAAAAATGCCGGCATCGTCATGATCACTGACGACGGCTACCCGGTCGCCAACCCCGTCGTGCTGCGTCGCGCCATGGAATATGCCCGCGACTTCGGCCTCATCATCGCCAGCCATTGCGAAACCATGGAACTCTCCGGCAAAGGCTCCATGCATGAAGGCGAAGTCAGCTACTCGCTCGGCCTCGAAGGCATCCCCGCCATCAGCGAGGAAATCAGCATCGCCCGCGACATCCAAATTGCCCAATACACCGGAGCCCACCTCCACATCCAGCACGTCACCACCGCCCGGGGAATGGAAATCATCCGCCGCGCCAAAAACGACGGTGTCAAAGTGACCTGCGAAGTCGCCCCCCATCACCTCATTTTCAATCATCACCACATCGGCGACTACGACACCCATTACAAAATGAATCCCCCCCTCCGCACCCCGGAGGACAACGCCCTGCTTCTGCAAGGCCTCATCGACGGTATCTTCGACGTCATCGCCACCGACCACGCCCCCCACACGCCTTTCGAGAAAAACAACGACTTCGCCACCGCCCCCTTCGGCATCACCGGACTCGAAACCGCCCTCCCCTCCCTCTACCACCACTTCATCTCCCAAGGCACCCTGAGCTGGGACCTCATCGTCAAACGCTACTCCGCCGAACCCCGCCGCCTCATCGGTCTCGCCCCCGTTCCCATTGTCGAAAAGGCCCTCGCCAACTTCATCATCTTCGATCCCAACGCCACCACCACCTTCTCCACCGACTTCATGAAGTCCCGCAGTCAGAACACCCCCTTCCTCAATCAAACCCTCAACGGCCGCATCACCACCGTCCTCTCCGAAGGCGAACTCCTCCTCAGTCGCTAAATTCATAAATCATAAATCATAAATCATCATTCCCTTTAGATGACCTACCTCGACAAACTCAACACCCGCATCGCTGCCACCAACTCCCACCTCTGCGTCGGTCTCGACGTCCGGGCCAACACCGTCAGCGAGGCCCGCGACCTCATCCTGAAAGTCATCGAAGAAACCGCTCCCTACACTGCCGCCTACAAACCCAACGCCGCCTACTTCGAAGCTCTCGGCTGGCAGGGCATGCAACTTCTCGAAGAACTGCGCGACCTCATCCCGACCGAGATCCCCATCGTCCTCGACGTCAAACGCGGGGACATCGGCGAAACCCAGCGTTACTACGCCAAAGCCTGCTACGACATCATCCGCGCCGACGCCGTGACATTGAACCCCTTCATGGGCCGCGACACCCTTGAGCCCTTCCTCGAATACACCGACAAAGGTTTCTACCTGCTCTGCGTCACCTCCAACCCCGGTGCCGCCGATATCGAGCTCCAAAAAACCACCATCGGAAACCGCCACATCTTTGAACTCGTCTGCGACATGCTCCAAGGTCAGTCGCAAGGCGGACTCGTCCTCGGCCTCACCAACGCGGCCGCCGACACTTTATCCCTCATCCCAGACGTCCCCCTGCTCATCCCCGGTCTCGGAGCCCAAGGCGGCGACCTCAATGCCCTTCAGGCAACCCCCCGCCATGCCCCGCCTCTGATCAACGTTTCCCGCGGCATCCTCTACGCCGAACCCGAGAAAAGCTTTACCGACAAAGCCCAACATTGGTCTCAACTTATCCAAAAGGCATCGGCCTGACACGTTCTAAAGTCACCCGCAGGGCTGCAAAAGCTTGACCCGACACTACGCTTGGTAAAAACTTGCCCTCCACCATGAAACCATCCTCCAAAACCTTCATGGCAGCGGCCTTCCTCTGCACCTTGTTTCCCTCGTCATCAGTCACTGCTGCCACCTTCGTTTGGGATGGTGGCGGAGGTGCCGACACCAACTGGTCAAACAATCTCAACTGGGTGGACGATCTTCTTCCCACAAGCGCCGCAGACACCCTCATCCGATTCGGTGGAACCGCAGGAAACAGGGTCCAAAACATCAGCACCCCCTTCGTCCTCAACCGACTTGAATTTCTCACCGCAGGCTCCCCCGAATCGGCCATCACCACCTCGGGCAATCAGTTGCAATTCTCCGGTGCGGATGCCCTCGTCTTCAGCACCCGCAACGCCACCGGGGCGATTGGCAACGCCATCCACCTGGGCACCGGCACCAACCTGAGTTTTCACGTCACCACGTTCGGAGTCAATCTCAACGGGATCATCACTGGCGAAGGTGGCATCACCAAACTCGCCCATGCAGGCGGCGTCACCCTCACCAACTCTGGAAACACCTTCAGCGGCGGCATCGTTTATAATGGATTCAGCGGAGCCACGAGTTGGAACCATTTCGTGGTCTCTGCCAGCGGAGCGATGGGCACGGGTTTACTCCAAATCAACGGCGGTGCCACCGGAGTCTGGAACGGAACGGCAGGACACCAACCCGGCGGCGTCATCTTTCGCGGGACCACCAGTCACAACAACAACATTCGCCTGCTGACCAATTCCCCCATCTACGCTGAGCTTCCCAATTCCAGCAGCACCACCACCAACGTCACCCTCAACGGCAATATCGACGGTCAGACTCACACCTTGTTTCTGCGTGGTCGTGGTCAAGGCAACATCGTTGGCAACTACACCTCCACGGGGGGCTTAAACAAGATGGACGCCAACATGTGGACCCTTTCCGGCACCAATGTCTACAGCGGAGCTACTGACGTTTCCCGCACTGCCGTCAATGAGGCCACCGTTGCAGGCCCCGTTCACAGCACCCTCAACGTCAACGGCTCCATCAGCGGCACCTCCTCCATCACCGTCAACACCGCCGCCGTGCTCGCCGGCATCGGCAGTATCACCACCCAAGGCTCTGGAGCCGGTCAAACCCTGATCAAAACCGGGGGTTTCCTTGCCCCTGGCAACGCCCTCACCAACAAAACCGGCACCCTGACCCTCACCGCCCAGCTTGCTTTTGAAACGGGTTCATTTTGGGAGCTCAATCTCTCTGGCACCAGCCACAGCACCCTCTCGCTTGATGGCTCGCTCAATCTGACTGGTGCCACCCTCGTGGCCGGCAGCACGTTTGCCCCCATCAACGACACGCAATATTGGCTGCTTGACCACGACGATGCTTCCACGCGAACCGGTATGTTCTCCAACTTTGTCGCCACGGCTCCTGTCGGCAGCTATGTGGATGCCAACGGTCATTTCGTATTGAACGGAATCACCTTCGCCGCCTATCTCAACGCCAATTTCGGCACCGGTGCCACTTCAGGAGGCAATGATATCCTTCTCTACGCCGTCCCGGAACCCTCCCGCAACCTGCTTGGTTTGATCGCGCTTGCCGCCTGTGTTCTCAAACGCAAAAGAGCCAGGGCCTGACCTTTTCCTCAATCGTCCATTCCATCAAAAAATTTTCAAATTGCACATCACTCTCATCCATCCTCTATGAAATCACCCATCACCGTCGCCGTCACCGGAGCCGCAGGTCAAATCGGCTACTCCCTCCTTTTCCGCATCGCATCCGGCTCGATGTTCGGACCCGACCAGCCCGTCGCCCTGCGCCTCATTGAAATCGAGCCCGCCCTTCCCACTTTGAATGGCGTCGTCATGGAACTCGACGACTGCGCCTTCCCCCTCCTCCACAGCATCACCCCCACCGCCGATCTCAACGAAGGGTTCAGCGGCGTCAACTGGGCCCTGCTCGTCGGCAGCGTCCCGCGCAAAGCCGGGATGGAACGTAAGGACCTGCTCAGCATCAACGGCAAAATCTTCACCGGTCAAGGTCAGGCCATCGAGAAAAATGCCGCCAGTGACGTGCGCGTCGTCGTCGTCGGCAACCCCTGCAACACCAATTGCCTCATCGCCAAATCCAACGCCCCCGGCATCCCTTCCGAACGCTGGTTCGCCATGACCCGACTCGACGAAAACCGCGCCAAATCGCAACTCGCCGCCAAAGCCGGGGTCCACAACACCGCCGTCACCAATCTCACCATCTGGGGCAACCATTCCGCCACCCAATACCCCGACTTCACCAACGCCAAAATCAACGGCAAATCCGTCACGGATGTCATCAGCGACCAGGCCTGGCTCGAAGGCGAATTCATCAGCACCGTGCAACAACGTGGTGCCGCCATCATCAAAGCCCGCGGTTCCTCCTCTGCCGCCAGCGCCGCCAACGCCGTGGTCGACACCGTCAAATCACTGACCACTCCCACTCCCGCAGGTGACTGGACCAGCGTCGCCGTGTGGTCCGACGGCAGCTATGGCGTGGAAAAAGATCTCATCACCAGCTTCCCCATCCGCACCACCGACGGCACATCCTGGGAGATCGTTCAGGACCTCCCCGTGAATGAATTCAGCCAGTCGAGAATCGACGCGACCATCAACGAACTCAAAGAAGAACGCGATGCCGTCAAAGAGCTTGGCTTGATCTAAAAAAGAGACCATCCGCATCAGCCCAGGTCCGCCTGCAGACGAACGATCAATCCCGGTCGTTCGTTTTTTTAGTCCTGCACAAAGTGGATGCCATGCTCACCCGCGATCTCGATGATGCGGCCCATGTCAGGACCTGAAGGAGCCGCAAATTCCACCGCACAGCGTCCCATAAAATTTTCAAACCCAGAGGGTGCCGTGGTAATCAACATGTGCAGCGGTTCATCACCCGTATTTTTAAATGCGTGCACCACGCCACGAGGAATATAAACCCTGCTCCCCGCTCCCACTTCCGTCCACTTGCCTTCCCGGTAGAAACTCACCGTGCCCATCTGCACATAAAACCACTCCTCTTCGTTGGTGTGATAGTGCAGGGGTGGACCAACACCCGGCGGGGTGATCTCCAGCCACTGCGTAAACCGACCATCCGTTTCCTCTCCGGTGAGATAGAAGTGAAGTTCCTCACCAAAAGCACGCACTACGTTTGGGGCAGAGGTCAGGTTTAGATTAATGGCAGCGTCCATGATCGTCTTTTGTGTCGCCACCCGCCTTATCTCATGGGGTCGTCATTGCAAGCATCAGTCGCCCTAAATTATCAAGCCAACTGGCTCGCAGTCGTTCCCGTTTTTTCCAATATCATCGCCAGTTCCCGCCCCACCCGTCCTTCATAACCCGTCACCGGCACCCAATGGTCGACCACCTCAAATCCCGCGTCCTCCAACATCTTGCGTAGCGTCTCCACCTCCACACCAAACGGTGGACCTGTTTCCCCATCATCCATTTCAGGATTGATAAAAAACACCCCTGCCAGTTTTCCACCCGGCATCAAAACCGCGTGAAGCGACTTCAAATAAGCAACACGCAGAGCCGGGTCCAGCGCACAAAAGCACGTGTGTTCCCAGACCATGTCAAACGCCTCCACGAACTCCTCCTTCAGCGAAAACACATCCGCCACCTGAAAATCCACCGGACTGGTCTCATCCCAATTTTTCGCCGCTTCGATGGCCAACGGTGCCACATCCACCGCCGTCACCATCAGCCCAAAATCCGCCAATCGCCTCGCATCATGGCCCACCCCACAACCCGGCACCCAAGCCCGACCGCTGAAAACTGCCGGGTGCCTTGAGGAAATTTCATCCAACACCGGCGTCGCCCGCCCCTTTTCCCAAGGCGTTTCGCGATTCTCGTAAGCAGCATTCCAGTCCATATGAGAGGGTCAAGGTTCAAGGGTTCAGGGTCAAGCCGAAACCGCTTCGCTCTTCCTCCTACTCTTACTCCTACTCTTACTCTTACTCTTCCTCCTACTCCTCACACAAAACTTCCACCACACCCATCGCCATCCATCACTCAAACGCACCCTATCCGCCATCGTCCTCGTCCTCCTACTCGAACTCGTCCTCGACCACAGCGCGAATATCCCCGCCAAACCTCCAAATCGAGGACGAGTAGGAGGACGAGTAGGAGGACGATCCTGAGGCCTTGACCCCAAACCCATGACCCCTTAACCTCCCCTATTCCCATGCAACCACGCGCAGCCATCAGCAACGGCATCATCACCATCGTGGTGCTGTTCTTCATGCTCATGGTCGGCATGCTGCTCAAAGCCCGATACCGACTCGCGGCAAACGAAACCAGTCTCACCACCGTCGAAACCACCGTTCCCAAAGCCATCCCCGTCGCCATGGCGGTCGAACCGGAAATCCACCAACCTCGCGCTTATCAGGATGGCGACTGGTGGGTGCTTCCCAACCCCGAACTCGTCGTGAGCCGCGCCAACGAAGCCGATACCATGCGCATCCGCAGCGGCGTCAAAGAAGACGTTTTTGTCCTCTATTTCGTCGACGCCACCGAAACCAGCCCCACCCGCCTCCAGCGCCTGCGCGAACAATCGACCTATTATCACCAAGCCCACCCCGACCAACTTCTCGCCACCGGACAGGACGCGCTCAAGTTCGTCACCCAACTTCTCAGCGACTACCCCTTCACTGTCTATACCAAATGGGGCCGAGTCCCCGACAGCGAACGCTTCTACGCCATCGTTCGCATCGAGATGATTCCCGGTAAAACCTATGACCTCGGCGAACTCCTCATCAGTCATGGCTACGCCAGCCCCACCGGCCAGCAAACCGGCACCCTGCCCAGCAACATGCCCGCCCTCAATCAATACTTGAAGAACCTCTCCCGTGCCCTCAGCAGCGCCAAAGCAGATCAAAGCGGCGCCTGGGCGCTTTCGTCTTCACCCAGTCTTTAGAAGAGACACTCCCGCACGCGCAGATGCCATTGAAGAAGTCCTGGTGAATGACTTCGCCACCCATCGCACAATTCAGAAATGACAGACCGGCATTTCGCATTAACTCTTCCATTTTTTATTAGCTGACCATGTCCGACACCACCCATTCATTAGCTGAAACACTATACAACGCCAGCATTCAAGACGCCATGACGGTGCGGTCTGACGGCGTGCGATGTGCCGCGATGATCGAGGGGGTAAGAATCCGTGACCTCGTGGTTCACACGGATGATCGCGGCACCGTCTCAGAAATTTTTGATCCTCGCTGGAACTGGCATCCAGAGCCGATGGTCTTCTGTTACTACTACACCATCCGTCCCGGCTGGACGAAGGGTTGGGGGATGCACAAAATCCACGAGGATCGCTACTGCCTAATGCAGGGCGAGATGAAAATCGTCCTTTACGACCCACGCCCTGAGTCGTCCACTTTCGGCCAATTCTCCGAAATCTACCTCTCTCACCAACGACGCCAGTTGTTCAGCATCCCGGCTGGCGTCTGGCATGCCGACGAAAACATCGGTCCAAACGATGTCCTGGTGGTCAATTTCCCCACCATTCAATACGATCACAGCAGCCCCGACAAATATCGCCTACCCCTCGACACCGATCTCATTCCCTACAAGTTTCACAACACCCGGGGTTATTGACCCATCGCTGCCGGAACTTTTTGCACTCTCTCCCACCTCCCGGACCAGTCCGAATCGAGCATGGACGCGTCACCTTTGCCAATCATCACTTTCCCCCCGTCAGCATCGCCTCGCGTCTCCATTCTCATCCCCACCACCAGCCGTGCCGACCGGCTCCAGCGTTGTCTTGAGGCCCTGCGGGAAAACATCTCCACCGACATCAGTTATGAGGTCGTGCTGATGCTCAACGCAGCCCAACAAGACGTGGTCGATTTCGCCCAGAACTGCGTCCGCGGTGTCGTGATCGCCCGTTCCAGCGTCAACCTCGGAGTCGCTGGCGGCAACAACCGGGCACGCAAACACGCGTCCGGCGAATTTCTCGTCCTGCTGCACGACGACACCGAAGTCAGATCCGGCTGGCTCGAGTCATTGGTGGAAGTGGCAGACCGCCACCCTGAAGCCGGCATCGTGGGCAGCCGCATCTTCAACCCGGACGGCACTCTCCAGGCCGAAGGCTGGGTGCTGTGGCAAAATGCCCAAACCACTCCACCTTGGGGCGATGGTCCGCCGGAAGCGAGCCGATCCGATGACTTGCGCGCCGTCGACTACACCCCCACCTGCTCGCTGCTTGCACGGGCATCCACTTGGGATGCAGTGGGTGGCCTCGACGAAAACATCTACCCCGCCTACTTCGTCGATGTCGACTTCTGCCTCACCGTGCGAAGCCATGGTTGGACCGTCCTATGTCAGCCCCGATCCCAATTGATGCATCATCGCGGATCAAGCTCGAAACGGGAGTTCCGTGAGTTCATGGCCTTGCGCAATCGCGAGTATTTTGTGAAAAAATGGTCCCATGTCCTCGCTTCCCAACTCCCCTTTCCAGAGTCCCAAAACTCCTCCACAGGGCTCATCGAAGCCCAGAATCTGACCGACAGCATCGCCCGCGACATCGCGTCCACATGGAAAAAAACCTTACCGGCACCTCCCTCATCATCGGCCACCATTTCCGATGCCGAACACGATCTCGCCCACCTCCAGCGGCAGTTTGAACTCACTTCCAGCTTTTCCACCTTGCTCCAAAAACGAATGGAGCAAACCCTCCAAAAGACTCAATCCAGGATCAAGGCGAAAACGGCGGAAGCCCGTCGCTGGCGACGCCTTGCCAGCAACTTGAAAACTCAACTCAGGGACATCAAAAAAACGCGTTCGTGGCGCTGGCGAAATCGCCTGATCAAATTCGGCCGACGAATTCGCCATCTGCTCGGACAATAGCCTTAGCCACCGATCCTTGACTAACCGGCACCCATTCACTCGCCCCATCAAACTGCCGCCCAAAAAAATCGCTTCAGCGTCGCCTCCACCTCACCCCACCCGCACCGCCACCCCCGAGTCCATCGACTCCGCCGCTGCTTGAACCACACGCATATACTTGATGCCCTCAAGAAAATCCGGCTTTGGTCGCGGCGCTGACGGATCCAGCACCGCCTCAACGAAGTCACGCTCCACCCGCCATTCCCGCGCTTCCCCCTCAGGAATCGGCACGACCTCCATCGCCCCGTCGCGACGTCCCAGCCGGATCTCGTCCACCACAAAATCATACACCAACGTCCCCTCACTCCCGTAAATCTCCACACTCTCGCCCGGTGCATGAGCCGCCACCCCGCTAAACAACAGGCTCCCTCTCACACCGCTGCGAAACCCACACAGCACATGCAGAAAATCCGGCACCTCCACCGCCTGCCCCTGCCGATCCCCAATCACCACCACCCCATCCGCGAACACCGACACCACATCGCCCAACCAGCGCTGCAACACCTCCACGTAAATCCCGAACGTCAGCACCTGCAGTCCACTTTTCTCCACCGACTGCCGCCAATGCATCGGCGCGTGCGCATCCAGCCACTGACCACCCATGCTGCGCAACACCACCTCATGCGCTTTTCCAATTGCCCCCTCACCCAACAACCGCTTCACCGTCAAATCCCCCTTCATCCCAAACGGCGGCGGACACAACATCGCGACCAATTCCGGATTGCTTAATCCCGCCTCCCACATTGCCTCCGATTCCGTCATGCTCCTCGCCATTCGCGCCTGACAAAACACATGCTTCCCAGCCCGCAACGCATAACACGAAATCTCGCTGTGCAAATCCGGCGTCGCCCCGATCCACACCGCATCCACATCCGTCCGGCTCACCAGTTCCCACCACTTCTCCATCGGCTCCGCGCCCGGCAAAAACTCCGCGCAGAACCGCTGCGCACTCTCCAGCGTCGAATTGCAAACCGCCACCAACTCCACTTCCGGCATCGCCAGCAAGGCGGGCAAATGTCGCGATTTCACAATCCCACCTGCCCCAACAATTCCAATGCGCACATGTCCACTCATGCCAACACCATCAATCGCGCGCAAAAAAACTCAAAATATTTGACGTATCCTAAAAGTTCGCTAACCTACCCACCCACGAATTTTCACCATCAGCCTGCCAGACCATGCCTAAAGCCTGCCAAATCACCGGAGCCAAAGTTACCACCGGCCACAAAATCCACCGTAGCGGTAAAGCCAAAAAAGAAGGCGGTATTGGTAAGCACATCACCAAGCGCGTGAAACGCAAAATCTACCCGAACCTGCGCGACAAACGCATCTTCGTTCCAGAACTTAATGAATGGGTCACCGTCCGCCTTACCGCACGTGCACTCAAAACCGTTCACAAAAACGGTGCTTTCAAAGTTCTCTCCGAAGCCGGCGTGATCTAAACTAGCGCGGTGAACTTCGCCGCCTACTTCAATTTTTCCGAAGCCGCGCTGTGGATTGCCATCAGCGCGGTTTTGTTTTGGCGCTGGTTCCGATCTCCCAAAAATCAACGTCCCTTTTCCCTCAGCCTTCCCCTGGCATTCTTCGCTTTTGGCATCAGCGATCTCATCGAAATCCGCTCCGGTGCTTGGTGGACCCCTTGGTGGCTGTTGCTCCTCAAAACCCTCTGCGTCATCGTCTTCCTCCACCAAGCCCTTCAACATCAACGTCGGCAGAAACGCAAACCCTGACTCCCCCTTGCGTCCCCCAAAATCCCCACTAATACTCTCCACCCTTTTCCCTTCCCACTCAATCCATGCACTCCTTCCGCTACCTCCAAGGGCAACTCCACTGCGAAAACGTCAACCTTAACACCCTCGCGGAACAGCACGGCACCCCTCTCTACGTCTACAGCAAGGAGACCATCACCGACCATTACACGCGTCTCGACAGCGCCCTCAACGAACTCGATCACCTCGTCTGCTACGCCGTTAAAGCGAACTCCAACATTGCGATTTTGCACACCATTGCCGCCCTCGGTGGTGGATTCGACATCGTTTCCGGCGGCGAACTCCATCGCGTCATCCGCGCTGGTGGCAACCCAGGCAAAACCACTTTCGCCGGCGTCGGCAAAACCCGCGCCGAAATCGAATTCGCCCTCTCGCAAGGCATCTACTGCTTCAACGCCGAGTCCGAAGCCGAACTCCGCCACATCAATCAGATCGCTGGAGAAATGGGCAAAACCGCCCCGGTCTCCCTACGCGTCAACCCCAACGTCGACGCCAAAACCCACAAATACATCTCCACCGGCAAAAGCGAGAACAAGTTCGGTATCGACTTCGACCGTATCCTCGACGCCTACGCCGCCGCTGCGGAAGACTGTCCCAACCTCGAAATTCGCGGGCTGCAGATGCACATCGGCTCCCAGCTCACCAGCGTCGATCCCTTCGTTGAAGCCGCCAACAAAGTCGTCCCCCTCGTCCAGCAACTGCAAGAGCGCCACCACATTAAGTTCTTCAGCATCGGCGGCGGCATGGGCATCGTTTATCAGGACAGCCTCGACAGCGGCGACAAAACCTGGTGGGGCAACCAGTCCGAAACCGAGCGCCCTCTCACCATCCAGACCTACGCCAACGCCCTCACCCCCATCCTCGCCCCCCTCAAGCTGCGCATCCTCCTTGAGCCCGGTCGCTTCATGGTCGGCAACGCCGGAGCCCTCGTTACCAAGGTCCTCCACAACAAAAAAGGCAACGCCAAAAAATTCGTCGTCATTGATGCCGGCATGAACGACCTCATCCGCCCCGCCCTCTATGAAGGCTGGCACCAGATTGTTCCCGTCAACAAGGACACCACCAATCCCGAAGAAATCGTCGACATCGTCGGCCCCATCTGCGAGACCGGCGACTTCCTCGCCCAAGACCGCCCGCTCGCCCCGGTGGCGGAGGGCGACCACCTCGCCGTCCTCAGTGCCGGAGCCTACGGTTTCACCATGGCCTCCAACTACAATACCCGTCCTTTGCCCGCTGAAATCCTTGTCGACGGCACCCAGGCCCACGTCATCCGCGAGCGCCAGACCATCGACGATCTCCTTAAAGGTGAACGAATTGCTTGAGAAAAGTTGAGAGTTGAGAGTTCTTAGTTGAGAGTGTCCACCAGCGCTCTCAACGAACGAACTCTTCGCTCTCTTTCCACTCATGCCCCGTCTGCCTCTCCTTGCCTTCGCTGCCCTTCTCCTCGCAGCCATCTTCTCCCCGGCCAGCGCGCAAGCTCAAGCCCAATTCCCAAGCAACGGCGAACACCTCATCATCAGCGGAGGCGTTGCCCTCCGTAAATGGGAAAACCTCCGCGCACCAGGCACCCAACACGACCGCTGGTGGGGCAATTTCATCCGTCCCGCCCGCGTCCGCATCCAGCAAATTCAAAAGCAAAATCCCAATGCATTGATCACCTGGATGGTCTACCGCAACGCCTACACCATGCGCAGTGCCGAGGACCAACGCGATCTCATTGCCCTCGTCGAATCCGTGCGCGATGCCTACCGCGTCCGCCTCGTCTGGTTTAACAGCGGTGACCAGGTCATCAGCCACATCAACAACGGCCAAAACCGTTCCCGCACCAAAATCGTCAGCTTCGAGTATTACGGACACAGCAACAAATACTGCTTCATGTTCGACTACAGCAGCGCCATCTACGGAGCCTCCAAAGGTTACCTCCACCAACGCGACCTCTCCAAAATCAGCAGCCGCGCCTTCGCCAAAGGAGCCTTCGTCAAAAGCTGGGGCTGCCACACCGGAGAAAGCATGTCCGGCGAATGGCGACGCGTCACCGGCCTTCCTATGATTGGAGCCATCGGCAAAACCGATTACACCGACCCCGTCAACGTCTCACTCTCCCCCGGTTCTCGCTGGACCAATTAATCCATCCACTGTAAAAAAGTGCACCGCCCAGCCACTCTCCCACTTTCACGTTTCACTCTCCTCCCATGAAGTTCGACCAACTCCGCAGCCTTTACGACCAGCCCTTCTTCGATCTCCTCAAACAGGCCCGCGCCGTTCATGAAGAAAACTGGCCCCAGCGCGAAGTCCAGCTCTGCACCCTGCTCTCCATCAAAACCGGCGGCTGTTCCGAAGACTGCGGTTACTGCGCCCAATCCGCCCGCTACACCACCGGTCTTCAAAAAGAAACCCTCATGGACACCGCCACCGTCATGGAGCGCGCCCGCGCCGCCAAGGCCAACGGCTCCACCCGCTTCTGCATGGGTGCCGCCTGGAAAGGCGTCCGCATGGGCACCCAGAAATTTGATCAAGTCATCGACATCGTCGAAAATGTCGCCACCCTCGGCATGGAAGTCTGCGTCACCCTCGGCGAACTTGGCCCCGAAGAAGCCACCGCCCTCAAAGACGCCGGTGTTACCGCCTACAACCACAACATCGACACCTCACGCGAGCACTACAAAACCATCGTCACCACCCACACCTTTGACGACCGGCTCCGCACCATCCGCAATGCCCAGGAAGCCGGCATGAGCGTCTGCACCGGCGGCATCCTCGGCCTCGGCGAAACCGTCGACGACCGCCTGCAAATGCTCGAAACGCTTTCCGAGTTCAACCCCCATCCCGAAAGTGTCCCCATCAACTCTCTCATGCCGATCAAAGGCACCCCCATGCAAGACAACGATCCCGTCGATGTCTTCTCCCTCGTGCGCATGATCGCCTGCACCCGCATCGCCATCCCCAAGGCAAAAGTCCGTCTCAGCGCCGGTCGTTATTCCCTCTCCAAAGAAGCCCAGGCTATGTGTTACTTCGCCGGAGCCAACTCCATCTTCTACGGCGACAAACTCCTCACCACCGTCAACCCCAGAGCCAACGAGGACATGCAACTCCTCCAAGAACTCGGCCTCGTCCCCCAGTCCCCCAACCCGGCCATGAGCGCCCCCGAGACCAACCTCGACCGCCCCCTCTCCCCCTGCTGCGAAAGTGACACAGGCTTGCAGCCTGTGGGTGAGGCAGGCATTTTGCCTGCCGGGCTCGGAACTTCCGCGCGGAGCCGTGACACGAGCTTGCAGCCTGCCGGTCTTTAACCCCGGATCAACACCCAGGGGAACTCATGGACCGACGTTTCCCTGTCGTCCCCTTCGATCCCCAGCTTTTCGCGCCATTCTTCGGCGCAGAAGCACGTCAACTTGACCCCACGCTCCTTACCCAAGGGGCCTGCAACAGCAACTACCTGGTCGATTCCCCCGACCACGGCAGAGTCGTCTGCAGAATCCACCAACGTGGCAACCCCCTGCTTGAAAGACACCTCACCAATCTGGTGAGCAACACCGTCCCAGTCCCCAAATACCTCTGGGTCGGCGAAGGCGTTTCCGTCCAGAGCTACATCGAAGGCCAACCTTTTCAGCCGACCCCAACCCTCCTCCAAGAAGCTGGCAAAATCATCGGTCGCCTGGCGAAAATATCATTACCCGGTTCCGGTGCAATATTTCCCGACGGCATCGTCAAGAAATTCGAAGCCTGGCCCTCTTTCGGCACCGGAATTTCATCTTTACTGGAGACGCCTTCCGTTCTCAACTTTTTGGATCGGCCAACGATCATTCAACTTCACGATATTCTGGCCACCCACTTCGAAATCCTCTCCGGCTTCGACCGTTGCCACAACCTTGTCCACGGAGACTTCGGACCCAACAACATCTTGATCTCCGGCGACAACATCGTCGGTATTTTGGACTGGGAATTTGCCCACTCTGGATGCTCTTACATGGACATCGGCAACCTGCTTCGACATCTCCCAGAAAACTCATCAGCACATTTAGCAAAAGGCCTCAAAGCGGAGGGATATGATTTGCCCCCCGATTGGCGATATCGCTCCCAACTGATGGACCTGGCCAGCCATCTGGAATTTCTCACGTCCACGCTATCCCATTCATTCAAAATGGCCTGTGTGAATCGAATCCAAAATTTCATCAATCTCAGTCAATCACTCCAACATTAGTCCACTTGACTAACTCTAAGCTTCCGGCGACTTTCCCGCATGCCTACCATCACCACCCACGAGGCAAAAACCCACCTTTCCCGTTACCTCGCCGCCGTCGAAAAAGGCGAGGAGTTTGTCATCTCCCGTGGTAAAAAACCCATCGCCAAACTCGTCCCGATCGATCCCCCGACCAAGCCACCTCGTCCCAAGGTGGGAGACATTCTCGGTCCACCCTTCATTTTCCCCGACTCCGCTTTCGCGCCTCTCACCGAAGAAGAACTCAAGGAATGGGGCCTGTGAATTACCTCCTCGACACCTGCAGTTTCCTTTGGCTCGCCCAGCAACCCACAATGCTCTCGCCCACTGCGAAAGCGATTTTGGACAATCCCGAGACCCAAATTTTCCTTAGCGACGTCAGCATCTGGGAAGTGACACTCAAACACTCCACTGGCAGACTGCCGCTACCGGGAATACCCCGTGCATGGATTCCAGAAAAAATCCAGCACCACCAACTCCAACAGATCTCCATCACCCACGACGCCCTCTACACCAGCGGCGAACTCCCCCGTCTCCACCCTGATCCTTTTGACCGCCTGCTCGCTGCCCAAGCACTGACCCTCGGCCTCATCCTGCTCTCGCCAGACACGCCGCTCTCCATCTTGGGTGCTGCCCGTATTTGGTAGTCATACCCAAAACCGTTTTTTCCCTCGCGCACCCCGCAAAACCCGCTAAGCTCCCCACCCCATGTTACAAGCAGGCATCGTAGGACTTCCCAACGTCGGCAAATCGACTCTTTTCAACGCCGTCACCCGCACCCGCAAGGCGGAGGCTGCCAACTACCCCTTTTGCACCATCGAGCCCAATCAAGGCGTCGTCACCGTGCCGGATGAACGTTTGGAAGTGCTCAGCGGCATCTCGAAATCGGTCAAACTGATCCACGCCGCCATCGAATTCGTCGACATCGCCGGCCTCGTCAAAGGCGCCAGCCAGGGCGAAGGCCTCGGCAACCAGTTCCTCAGCCACATCCGCGAAGTCGACGCCATCGTCCACGTCGTGCGCTGCTTTGAAAGCGAAGACATTCACCACGTTGACGGCTCCGTCGACCCGGTTCGTGACATCGAAGTCATCAACACCGAGCTGATCCTCGCTGACATGGACAGCGTCTCCAAACGCAAAAACCGCAACGAAAAAGAAGCCAAACGCGGGAACAAGGAAGCCCAGGCCGAATTCGCCCTCTGCGAAAAACTCGGACCCCATCTCGACGCCGGTAAACCCGCCGTCACCCTCGAACTCAACGACGAGGAAGCCAAACTCCTCAAATCTTTCTTCCTCCTCAGCGGCAAACCCTGCATTTACGCCTGCAACGTTTCTGAAGACGAACTCGCCGCCGCCACCAACGATCCGGACAAACACCCTCTTGTCAGCAAAGTGCGCGAATATGCCCAGCACGCCCACTCCGCCAGCGCGGTGGTCATCAGCGCCAACATCGAAAGCGAACTCACCGATCTCTCCCCGGAAGAAGCCACGGAATACCTCAAGGACCTCGGGGTCAAAGACAGCGGCGTTACCCGACTCATCAAAAGCGTCTACAGCCTCCTCGGCCTGCAAACTTATCTCACCACCGGCGAGAAAGAAACCCGCGCTTGGACCATCATCAAAGGCATGAAAGCTCCCCAAGCCGCAGGTGTCATCCATAGCGACTTCGAACGCGGCTTCATCGCTGCCGAAATCGTCGCCTTTGATGACCTCTCCGAACTCGGCTCCTACGCCAAATGCCGCGAAAAAGGCAAACTGCGCATCGAAGGCAAAGAATATATCATGAAAGACGGCGACGTCGTCGAATGGCGCTTCAATGTCTGATAAGCACTAGTCCCTGGGACCGCGAAGTATCCCTTCGCATCAGGCGGCCGAGTGAAACTGAAGCGGCGCGACTTGTCGGCGACGACGGGTGATCAGGGCGGCGAGTCCGGCGATCAAGAGCATCGCACGGCCGGGTTCAGGGACCACGGTGGTGATGGCAATCACGCCGTCGCTGACGAATCTTGAATCGTCCCATACCCAAGTGGGATCATAACCAGTGAGGCTTTGCAGATTGAGCAGGCGGGTGTCGATGCCGAGGGCGTTGTCCCAATCGAGGAGATCAAAGGCGTCGCCCAGCATGGGGGTGTAGCCGGAGGCGAAGACGACATTGAAGCTGCCGTCAGAAGCACCGGTGAGGTCGAGCAGACCCGTGCCGGTGGCGTCGAAGATGAGACGGTCGGCACCAGTCCCGTTGTAAGTGCCGCCGAGGGTGGCAATGTTGCCAAGGCTGTCGAGAGTGATGTCGAGTCCGTTGGTGCCGTTGGATTTGAGTTGGAAGATGACGGCACCGGTGGCGGCGAAGGTGGCGTTGCCGGTGGCGGGGGCAAGCGTAAAGGTGCCAATGCCGTCAAGCACGCCCGGAGTGCCGGGGGAGATGGTGCCCTGAATGGAAATGCCGTTGGTGCCTGTGGGGGCGACTCTGCCGCTGCCGCCTAGGATGGCACCCGAGGCGAGCGTGATGGCTCCGGTGCCGGTGGCGGAAGTGGAGCCGGTGTTATTGGCAAGCAGCGTCCCGGCGGTGATGCTGGTGCCGCCGCTGAAGGTGTTGTTACCGTTCAACGACCAAGTGCTGTTGTCGGTTTTGTGGATGGTCACGACGCCAGTTCCACCGCCGTTGGCCATGTTGCCCTGGATGATGTTGCCAGTGCTGGTGCCGCCAAGTTGCAGGGTGCGGGCGACAGATCCGTTGGTGTAATTGCCGACGATGATGTTCGCCGTGGTGGGGTTCAGCACGGCGGTGCCTGCGCTGCCGCCGCCGGTGAGCAGCGCGTTGATGCGCAGTTGGTAGTCGTTGGCACCGGTGACATTGAGGGTGCTGTTGCCAAGATTGAAGCTGGTGTTGCCGATGACGATGGTGTTGCCGGTGTTGGCTCCGTTATTGCCGACGTGGATGGTGGAGTTGTTGCCGCTGTTGATGATGACGTTGTTGGTGTGGGTGATGGTGCCATTGTTGCCTGCGCCGTTGTTGAGAAGTTCGAGGATGCCGCCATTGACGGTGACGGCTCCGGTGCCGAGACCAGCGGTGTTGGTGACGCGCAGGATGCCGTTGGTGCCGGGGCCGATGATGGTGCCGCCGGAGTGACTGTTGGTGCCGGAGAGGACGAGGGTGCCTGCCTCAGTTTTAGTAATCGCACCGGCTCCGCTGACGGGGCCGGAGAGGGTTTGAACGATGCCGGTGGCCACGGCGACCGTGTTGGTGCCGGTGAGGGCGATGGGGCCGCTGAGAACGGTATTGCTTCCGATGGTGCGCATGGTGCCGCCAGACAGGGCGACGTTCATGGAATAGGTGCCGGTGGAGTTGTTTTCGAACAAAGCGATGCCAGTGCTGTTGACGGTGAGCAGGCCGCTGGTCCACGTGGAGCGGGTGAGGCTGAGCGTGCCGGCGGTAATGGTGATGTTGCCTGCGGAAATGGCACTGTCGACGATGGCAACGGTGTTGATGCCGGTTTTTTCGGCAGTGAATCCGGCGAGGTTTAGCGTGCCGCCGCCACCACGAATGTCCCAGCGACTGGTGCCGGTGAGGGTGGCGTTGCCGGACAGGGTAACATTGCGCAAGGCGTTGCTTTGGGTGGCCCCGGTGTTGGTGATGGTGCCCGCCACAGTGATGGCTTCCCCCTGAAGATTTTGGCCGTTGATGTCGAGGGTGCCGTTGGCTTCGATAATGGTGCCCGCTGCGGTGGAGCCGAGGGCGCTGGAGCTTCCGGCTTTCAGGGTGCCGCCGGTAATGGTGGTGAGGCCGCTGTAGTTGTTGGTGCCGTTGAGTTCAAGGGTGCCGGTGCCGCTTTTGGTGATGGCGATGTTGTTGGTCACGGGGCCGGCAATGGTCCAGTTGCCAGTGCCGGCGAACGCAGCGGTTTGGGTGGTGGTGCCTCCGCTGACCAGGGTCACGTTGGAGTTGAAAAGGGCAGTGTTGACGGAGTTGTTAAGAAAGTCGGCACTGTGGATGCCGGTGCCGCTGCCGAGGACGAGGAGAAAAGCGTTTCCGCCTCCGCCGAAGCTGGTCGCACCGGCTCCGGATTCAATGGCGATTCCAGCACCATTGGCGAGACGAAAGATCAAGTTTGCGGCCCCGGTGTTGGTGATGTTGAGGGGATCAGTCTGCCCGGAGGTGACAGTGATGTTGCCCATGCCGATGCCGGTGGAACCTTGAAAACTGCTGTCGAAGGTGGGAGAGTCGTTGGCGCCGCCGCCATCGAAGCGGATGGGATCGCCATCAGCCACAAGGCCGGATGGGGTCCAGTTGGCGGCAGTGTTGAGATCGGCGGTGGCACCGTTCCAAGTGCGGGTGGTTTGTCCAAGTGCCAGATCGGCACCTGAGATGAGGAAGAGCATGGTGACCGCGAGGAGGAAATGGTGTGTGGAGCGGACCATGAGGGGCATAGGTGTTTTGTGAGCGCCCCGGAGGCGACGGGCATGACAAGACCGAATAATTTTCATTTTGACGCAATGAGGTTGGAGGGGCAAGGATTTTCCGCCTCATGCGCGGAGTCAAAACTCCATCCTCAACGCCTTCCCAATTCCCTCCATCCCCCGCTCCGAGACCCCCGCCTTCGCCGCAAACTCCGGCCACCTCATCACCGCCTCGCGCACCTCTTCCAAAATCCTTTCTGCACGCCCCCGCTTTAACATCGCCGCTTTCCCACACGCGCGAAAATCCTCCAGCACAAACTCGTCACGCTTACCATTCAAAGTCATCTGATGCCGCGCCGTCCACGCCCCATCCGGATTGTAACTGTAACTCACATCAAACGCCGGCGACAACGACCACCGCCCCGCCTTGTTCATCAAAAACGCGATGTTCTTCACATGATCATCCTGGTTCCGCGCCACCACATTAAACACCATGCGCCGGAACTGCTGCTCCACCGCCTCCATTCCCATCCCCAATTGCCGGATCAATCCCAACACCTGCTCATACCCATATACGCCCGGCTCATTAAAATCATAATGCGCCAGCCCGCACAACGACTGCATGTGCAACTTCTCCCCGCCATCCAGCCGGTCAAACCGACGCGTCATAAAATGCCTCCGGCCCCCCTCCTCCAACAACCGGCACTCACTCATCACCACCCCCGCCTCCTGCGCCATCAACGCATACGCATACTCGATCGCCCCAAACCCCTGCGGATCATCCAACTCCTTGTCCCGATTCCCCGACACCCCGTCAAACTTCAACAACCAATACCCAAACCCCTCACCCGCCACCACCTGACCCGACCTCACCTCATTTGTGCGCGGATTCCACGCAATCACCGCCTTCGCCCGCGCCCCACCCGCCGAAGTTCCAACCCGCAAAATATCATTCAGCGCCTCCTTCCTACCCTTCCCCGCAAACGTCCCTTTCAGCCCACCCCGCTCCCTCAGCACCTCCGAAGCCAGCCGCACCAGCGCATCAATCTCAATCTTCCTCGCCTGTTTTAATCTCGGCCCCACCGTCGGCGCAAACTCCAACGCCCCCATCCCCCGCACCCCCGTGTAACACAACCGCTCCACCGCATTAAAACTCCCCGACGTCCGACCCTGCGTCGCCAGCCATGCATCAATCAACGCATTGCCAAACTTGTCCGGCAACGCATCCGCCAGCAAACCTGGCAACCCATTAAACGTTCCCCGCGCCAACCCCGGAAACGTAAACACCCGCTCACTCAACGGCATCATCACCGGCGACACCTCCATCCCACTCCTCAAAAAATCCCGATCATACTGAAACGCCGCCACCCCGCCATCATCCCCCAACGACACCGCTCCCACCGTCGTATCCCAAAGCCGCACCTCGGCAATCGTGCTCATCGCTCATCCCCCCACTTCCACACCCGGTATTCCGCCGCCTCCTCCGCCAACCCACCCCCAACACCACCCCGCGTCCCCGTCGCCCGCTTCCGTCGCCGACCACGCAACTTCAACTCCTCCATTGGACTCGCCACCGGCTCCGGCACCAACTGATTCAACCCCTCCAACAAATCCAACACCCGCAACACCCGGATCAACCCCGTCAACTGCACCGCCACCTCCCCCGCCTCCAACCTCTCCAACGTCCGCTTCGACACCCCCGCCTCCCTCGCCAACTGCGCCTGAGTCAAATTCCTCCCCAACCTCACCGCCATCAACCTCGCCCCCAGTTCCTGTAACAAGGGCTCATCCGCCATCTGATTTACAATCATCACAACCCGTCTAATATGACGATTAAATTGCCATTTGTCAATTATTTCGCCATATTTGCCTACTAATATCCAAGTTTTAATTCGTCACTAAAGACGGATATGTGCGATTTCGCTGATTTATTCGCCATCTATGACGATGTTTCACATCTCTATTTTCCTCCTGCATGCCCCACCGCATTCTTCAAAAGCACCTTAAACGCTTCCAAATCATGCACCCGCCCATCATGCCCCAGCGCAATGTTCACCACCCTTGCCTTCGGATGTTTTGCCAACCACACACTCGGATGCGGTTTGCCATATTTCTCACTGGGACTCGTCTCCGCCAGCACCTCAATCCCCACCGTTCCCTCTGGCACCCCTTCCGCATTCACATAATACAACTCGTCCACCACCTTGAACGACTCCGGCATGCCCCTCATTACCGCATGATCCTTGTTCACCACCTTCACCGTAAACTCGCCCAGCTTGTCATGCCCGCGTGACCCTCCGCCCACAATCTGCGCATTCAATTCCGGCCATTCCGGATACGCATACCACGTCCCCGGATGCAACATCACGATCCCCTTGCCCGCCTCGGCAAAATCCATCAACGCCTTCCGATAAGCAGGCGTGTCAAAAAAGCGACGGTTCACACTGATCACCGCCACATCCGCATTCGCCAGCTCGGCCACCGCCTGATCCCGGTCTTCCGTATACACCACCGAAAAACCACCCGCTTTCAAGGTCTCCACATCCGTTGTCCCGAAATACTTCGCAAAATCATGCGAACTCCCCCCGCCAATCACCAGCACCTTCGACTTGCCCTGCTCCCAAGCCGCCTCACCCGCCGACACCAACGGTCCATCCCCCTTGCCCCCCTCCTTCGGCCCCTCCTCGACCTTTACCGCAGGAACCACCGCCGCCGGCTTGCCCTGATCTACCACAAACCCCGCGCTCCCCTCCAAATCCGCCGTCACCGCGAGCACCACCGGCGTCACCCCGTTGTCATAACTTTCCAAAACCACCTTCGTGATCGGACCGGGCTTTTTCACCTCCAGCGAAATTAGCCGCAACTGACCCCGCTTCACCACGCCCTCCACCAACTTCGAACCCGGCACTTCAATCTCCCTGTTGTAATCCGCAAACGCCACGCCGTTCAGCAACTCCGTCACCTCCACCTGACCATCCGCATGGATCACTGACACCTTCATCGCGCCACGTTGATCCTTTGTGGCTGGCCAGCCCCAACCCGCAATGCCACTCAACAAATGCAACCGCTTCGCCGCCACGTTCAAGCCCAGCTCCACCCGCTGCGGATACCCCTGCGCCACCGCCTTCTCCCAACCACCTTTTAACACCACCAAATTTAACCCATTCCCACTCTTCGCCGGATCCATTAAGAAAAACGGAATCCCCTCAACCTCGATATTCCCATACTTCACCGGAAACACGGAGTCATTCGTCGCCTCCTCCTTCGCAAACAAACCCCGCCGCGCATCCGCCGTATAAGCCTCCCTCAAATCCACCACCCGGAACTTCGCATCCCCCGCCGTCATGAACGCCAGGATATCACGCAACACCTCCGCCCCCAACGCATCTAATCCTTCCGGCATCAATGACCGGTGCGTGTTCTCACGAGATGCAATGTCCACCTTCCGAATCTCCACATCACCACCCTGATGCCGCAACGTCACGCTCGCCGCATTCTCACTCACAATAATTCCCGCATAACTCTCCCCCTTCTTCGTGCTGATGTTCCACTGCCAGAAACTCGGATCCACTTCACGATTCGGATCCACCACATGCGTCAGCAACTCCGCCGCTCCATGTGCCCCCATCCCCGTCAACGGCGGCCCCACATCACGCAATCCTACGTCGCCGAACTTGTGACAAACCGCACAAGCCGCCGCAAACATCACCTTGCCATTCTCCACATTTCCCGGCTTCACCACCTCCGGCAACAACCTCGCCACGATCTCCCCCTTCGCCTTCGCCCCCGGATTCAACTTGTCCATCAGCTTGCTCGCCCGCAACGCCACTTCACGATTCGGATGCGTCCGCAACCTCGCCACATTCCCCGGTCCGATTTCCAACGCCTTCACCTTTTCCTCTTCGACCGCATTCAACCATGCCATGGTCGCTTCAGGACGCTTCAAAATCTCATCAAACGCCACTGCCTTCAAAGCCGGACTCAAGGCACCATACCCTTCTGCCAATTCCATCATTCCACCACCTTCACTTAGCGCACTCACCATGCCTCTCTGCAAATCTTCCGGGCTGTCTGGATTCAACAACACTTCCATCACCACTTTCAACAAAGACTTGTCACCCAATCCAATCATCGCCTGCGCTGCAAACAAACGATCCCCGACTCCCACCGACTCATCCTGAAGCCTGCCCGAAAGCACCACCGTCTGACCATCAATGGCCTCTTTCAGCCGGCCATCCACATCCAACCGCGCAATCAACGGCAGCGCCACCGATGCCAGCCTGGGTCGCGACAACATCGTCTCAAACGATTTCACCAGCGCCTCATCCATTTTCAGCTTCATCAAGTTCCCCTTGGCCAGATGGCGCATCACCACCATTTGCAGTCCTTCCGCATCCACCGGTCCCTGCGCCACCGCCGCGAGCAACTCCCGAACCCGGCTTTCGTCCGCCTCTTCCAGCAACAACGGCGTCAACAAATCCACCAAATGATCCATCGCCGCCGAAGGCTCACGCTTCATCGCATCCTCAATAAACAATGGCCCGTCCGCCCTCGCCGCGATCAACACGGCCGAACGCGTCCAATCTTCCGTCGCCTCTTCATAAACCTTCAGCAACGCCGACCTCACCTCGGCAGCGCTGGTATAACTCCCAAGAAAAACCGCATCCATTGGCGACGCGTTGCCAATGTCTGCCCTGAGAAGGGCCTGCACGATTTCCCCCTGCTGCTTTTCGTCTAACTTCAAAAACTCCTGCCGGTTGAACTCATACCCATCTACCTGAGACGCTTTCCCATCGAAACTTGCATTCATCATGAACAGCGACGCCCTCTTCCTGTCATCCTCCACAGAAGACTTCGCCATCGTCACCAGAAAATCAGGCGACTCCGCCAATAACCGCATCGCGTTCATCTTCTGATGCGCATTGGGCGACTCCAAAAGCACTTTCATCAACCCATCCATGCCCCCCTTCTCGAGCACCGGCACCTCCACCTTCTTCGCCTCCTTGTGCTGCACTTTCCAAATCCGGCCAAAATAATGATCCCGATCCGGCCGCACCGCCGCATTCGCCGGACCATGCAACGGCCCCCGCGTATCATTGTGAATGACCGCCTGATTGTAAAAGTCAATCACATATAGCGCCCCGTCCGGACCAATGCGCGTCTCAATCGGTCTGAACCACAAGTCACCGGAGCGCATAAACTCCGTTTCCTCACGCCCTGCCTCTTTCTCAGTGCGATAACTCACCCCATCCTTTTTCACAAACTGATGATGCACCAAGTTAATCGTCGGTTCCCCGGTAAAATAACTGTAATTCCACTTGTCTGGCCACGCCCCACCTTCATAAATCGCACAACCCGCCGCCGCCGTAAACGCTCCTACCTGGTCAATCTGCACATAAGCCTGCTGCTCCCATTGCAACAGCGGATAACTCTTTTGCGCGGTGATCATCCCCTTCCAACCATTCGCTCCCGGCACCTTGCCCTTGGCCAGCAAATACTCTGGTAGCACCGTATGAAAAAACACCGTGCCACTCGTCGGCTGGGTCCAGAAACACTCCCCATCCCACGTCATGCACAATCCCCAAGTATTGCCTCCCTTGCTGGAAAACGCCTCTATCGCCGTTCCATCAGGCCGAAACCTCACCACCCCTGAACTGATCCTCACCGGCTCAGTATTTGCCCCCGCTCCGAGCGCGATCACATCCCCTGCGCTGTAACCATGCGTTGCATAAATCCAGCCATCCTGCCCCCAACGCAGATTGTTCATCACCGCATGCGTATCTGCCGTCCCAAGCCCCGTGTAGAGTTTCGTGCGCTTGTCCGCCACCTCATCCCCATCCGTATCTTCCAGAAACCAGATGTCCGGTGCCGCACACGCAATGACCCCGTTCTTATACAAAACAAAACTCGTCACCAACTCCAACTTGTCTGCAAACACTTTCTTCTTGTCCATCACCCCATCCCCGTTCGTGTCCGTCAGGATGCTGATACAATCAATCGGATCACGCTCATATTCCCCCGGCTTCACCGAACCCGATTCCTTCCACTCCTCGGTATTCGCCTTCCTTAATCCATTCGGATACTCCGGCGTCTCCGCCACCCACATCCGCCCCTTTTCATCCCAATCAATATTCATCGCCTTGTTGATCAAAGGCTCCGCCGCCACCAGCGACAGGTCAAACTCTGGATGCACCTCAATCTTCATCGCCGCCAGCTCAGGCCGAGTCGGACCACCTTCTGGATATCTCAACGCATCGGCCAGTTCCTCCGCTTTGCACAACTCATCCACATTCTCCCGTTTCCCCGCCCAGGCAATGCCGCGCAACAACATCGTGCGAATTGAATTGTGTGAAAAATTTTCATACAAGTGGCCGGGAATGGAAACAAATGCCCGGTAGTTGTCTTTTTCATAAGTCCACATCTGCGGCTGAATATCATAAATGCTCACCCGCTTGCCACCTTCCGTTGATTTCTCCGCTTTCTTCAGCGCATCCGCATTCCGCGCTCCCGAAGCTTTGGGAGTGTAAGCCGCCGCAAGAATGTTCACCTCCGGTAGAAGGTCCATGTCATAATAAATTTCATCATCCAAATCGAAGTTGGAACATTCTTTGGTGATGGGGTTCTCCCTATCAGTAAAGTAAAGCGACATCGGACCTTCCAGCCACTTCGTCTGCCCATGTTTCCACGAACCTCCAACGATTCCCTTGAACCACTCGTGATCCCTCGCCACAATTCCCGCATGGATCACCACGATCCCACCACCGCGATTGACAAACTCTAGCAAATTTTTGCGCTCTTCGCCCAAGTTAATATTCCCCGCCTCTTGAGCATGCAGAATCAACACATCCGTCTTCTCCAATTGTTCACGAGTTGGAAACTCATTCGCTCCGCTCGCCTGCGCCCCGCGTTCATTCAACAAAGGCACCCAGTCTTTTAGAAACTGCGGATAATCATGCTGACCCGGACCGTGTGACTTCGGACCGGAGCGAATATAAACCCGCAACGGATCAGCCGCATAACTCGACGAAGCCAGCAACCACGACAGACCAACAACCAAAGCAAAAAGGAATTTCATGATAAGTGAGGAATAAGCTGAAAATAAAGTAACTAGGCCAGGGTTTTGCAGGGAGGCCGTCCATCTCGCAATGACGACCAAGTTTCTTCAGAAGACACATCAAGAGGATCAACCTCCTTCGCCAAATCGTCCGGCAACTTCGCGGGCGACAGGATGGCAAGAAACACCAGTGGTTCCTGATGCGGATTGTAAGTCGCATGCACCGTCCCGGGAGGAACATGCGCCATCTCCCCCGCACTTAAAATCCGAACTTCGTCCCCCACCCACTGCTCCGCGCGACCATACAAGACATAAATGATTTCCTCCCGATGCGGATGCAGATGAAAAGGATGACAATGCATCGGAGCCAAATTGGCGCGCACCAACAGCAACTTCTCCGCATCCACCAGGTCAGGACTACACAACCACTCGTTGTGTGTCCATGGATTGATCTCCCGTGATGCATCTCCGACCTGAACGAAAAATCGATTCTCAGTGCTCATGGCGATGAACTTAGAGTTTCAGAGCTTTGAACTCTTTGGTCAAGTTGGTGAGCGAATCCTCAACCCCCATCCGCTCCAGCGAACTCGCTCCTACAAAACCGACCGCATCCGTGTTTTTGATCACCCGCTCCGCATCCGACGGCGTGTTGATGGGCCCCCCATGACAAAGGAAAAAGATATCCTTCCGCACCTGGCTCGCCGCATCAATGATCTCCTGCGTGCGCTTCAACGTATGCTCCCAACTCACCACCGCACTCTTCACCCCCACACTGCCACCTACCGTCGTGCCGACATGCGCAATGATCGCATCCGCCCCAGCCTTCGCCATCTCCACCGCCTCCTCCGGCGTCGCCACATACACCACGCTAAAAAGATCCATCTTCCGCGCGATGGCGACCATCTCATACTCCTTCTTCACACTCATTCCCGTCTCCTCCAACACCCCGCGAAAATGCCCGTCGACAATCGTGTGTGTCGGGAAATTGTTCACCCCTGAAAACCCCATTTCCTTCACTTTGCCAAGCCAATGCCACATGCGCCGGCGCGGGTCCGTCGCATGCACCCCGCAAATCACCGGCACCTCTTCCACCACCGGAAGCACCTCATACTCTCCAATCTCCATTGCGATCGCGTTCGCATCCCCATACGCCATCAATCCACAGGTCGAGCCATGCCCCATCATGCGAAACCGACCACTGTTATAAATGATAATCAAATCCGCCCCGCCCTTCTCAATGAATTTCGCGCTGATCCCCGTCCCCGCCCCTGCCGCAATGATCGCATTGCCCTTGTTGATCGTCGCTTGCAACCGCTCACGCACTTCCTCACGAGTGTAAGGGTTTCCTTTTCCAGTCCAGGGATTCGGCATAATTTCAATGGGTTAAATGAATAATCGAATGACATACTAACGACTCCTCCGCGAAAATGCTGTCTCAAACCGCATCACCACAATGCACGACGACCTATCTGAAACCCACATCCTCGGTCCCGACACCTTTCAGATCGTGGTGCGCCAGAACGACACCGACCAACGACCCTGGCTGCGCCATGCCCCCACCTGTCCCGCCCTCAAACACCATCGAATCGCTCACGCCGGTGCCTGCATCGCCAAAGACCCTTATCGCATTGTCCGCATGCAACAAAGCGGTGCGTATTTCATAGCCTGCATCGGCGGCGAGGGACGCATCCTCGTCGATGGCAAATGGAGGGTCTGCAAAGCCGGCATGGCCTGCCTTCTCCCTCCTCACATGCTCAACGCCTTCCACGCCATCCCCGGCAAATACTGGAGCTTCGCCTGGGTCCGCTACGAGGCCGCGCCCAATACCCATCCCATACTGAGCGCCAGTTCCCCGATGCTCGCCCCCTTCCATGGCCTCGCCATCCACAACGCCATCTCCGGACTCCACTCCGAGGCAAAAGGAGCCGCCACACCCTCCGTCATTCACCAATGGCTGGAACTCGTGCAAACCTACGTCCAACAATTCACCCAACCCCTGCGGATGGACAACCGCCTCTACCATCTCTGGAACCACGTCGAACCCCGACTCGAAAAAGACTGGACCGTCGACACCCTCGCCGCCCGCGCCCATCTCAGTGGCGAACACCTGCGCCGCCTCTGCCTCCACCAACTCGGCCGCCCCCCGCTGCGACACCTTACCTGGCTACGCATGCGACGCGCCGCCGAACTGCTCTCCACCACCGACGAAAAAATCGAAACCATCGCCCACCTCGTCGGCTACCAAAACCCCTTCGTCTTCTCCAACACCTTCAAAAAATGGATTGGCTGGCGTCCCAGCGAACACCGCAACCGAACTTGACCCGGCCACCCAAAACCAGCGAGTTTTACAAGCGAAACTACGGCTCTGTCGCCGACTGCACCGCTGCCTGCATCCACCTGTCCAGTCGAGACCAGTGATCTGGCAAACGGAAAACCGTAATTACATGCCCTCCCAAGCTGTGCCAGCGTTCGGGATAACCCAAGGCGACGTCGAGTTCGCGCTGAAGACGTGCAGGCACAATCAAATCCTGTCCCGCAGTCAGCAGCAGAACAGGCTTGCTTCTCAGATAGGGGGCCAGCTTGTCGGGATCCAAACGCGAGGTTTGACGGGTTAGCAATGCAAGCTGCTGAAGTTCCCGGGGATCGCTTTCACGGCCATTGGCAAGCTTGATGCCAGTCCGGGCTCCAGGCATTTGGGTGGTGAAAATCAACTCGCTCACACTGGCACCGCCGCAGACAAGAACGGCCGCATCCGGGGGACCATGCCGCACCGCAAGGGCCGGGACCACCAAAGCTCCTGCGCTGATTCCAAAATAAATGACCGGCCGTTTGGGGGAGATCGCACCCTTCACCTGCTCCTTTTCCAAAAGGGACAATACGGTTGCAACGGCGTCCGCCTCCCATGCAATGGTGGCATCTATGCGCCGGGCCAATTCTTCCGCTGCCTCGTGGGTGGTCGTCTCCTTGGTTTCCGCACGGTAGGTAAACTGATGAGGATCAATCGATGTCGAGACCACATCCCACCCATCCGCCACCATCTTGCCAGAACTCATGTCCATCGCCTGCTGCAAACCACGAGTGCCACCGTAGAGCGTGTTGAGCATCACCACGGTGCCCTTTTTTGCTTCCGCCGTGGTGGACTGGACAATAACAAGCTTCAGGTTGCCGGAGATTTCCGTCTTCATTTCCGATCCGTCGACCTTCATCGTCGTCGTCAAAGTCATCCGCTTCGACTGATCCCAGAACGGCAACGGTTTCTTCGCCAGCGTGATCAACTCCATCATTCCAGGCTTCCCCTCACGCAACACATGCCAGCCATTGACGACGCCCATGTCTTTTGGCGCTTTTCCTTTGATGACTTTGATCTTGGGTTTTTCAGCCTCCGGCATGTCAGGCCAGCGGACCGTCGGGAGTTCGAAAACTTCTCCGACAATCGACGACAACCTTGCGGATCGAATAAAAGTGCAGTCCGCCAGAAGGATGACAAAAAACAAGATCAGAAGCAGGCGCAAAGCGATCGTGTGCATCATCATCAACAACAACGCTCATTCTATTCAAAGCCTGGACAAACTGACTAGACAAAAAACACCGTCGTCTTTGCCCATCGGTTGGGTCAAACGAATCAACCTGTGGCAGCGACTGCGTTCCGCAGACAATCACCAATTTTTCGAGACAGCATTCGCCGCCCACCTCCGTTATCTTTGTTGACTCCCATCACCATCATGGCAAACACACCCCGCTTCCTCGCCCTCAGCTTCATCTCCCTGCTCACCGCCGCCAGCTTGCACGCGGCTCCGCCTCAGCGCTATACCCTCCAGGCCCGCGCCAGCGAGATCGATCCCAAAGCCAAGGAACACCCTGAACTCAGCTTCACCTTCACCAACAAAGAAGGCAAACCCGCCGACCTGCAAAACGCCTCCGTCGACACCAGCGTCAAACCCCAGGGCAAACTCGTCATCTGGCTCATGGGCCACAACGGAGCCCTGTTCGAACGCCTCAACAGCTACGGCGTCCACGCCATCCAGGTCCACTACGCCAATGGCTGGTTCGGAAAATTCGGCAACCTTTCCGACAAAGCCGACGGACAACTCCTCGGCCGCATCCGCCTCGAAGCCGCCACCGGCGAAGACCACAGCCCCGACGTCACCATCCCCAAACCCGACGGCATGATGGAACGCGCCTTCCAATTCGTAAAATGGCTCGACAAAGAAAATCCCGAAGGCAAATGGGACCACTTCATCAACGACACCAAGGACGGTTTGCGCTGGGACAAAGTCATCATCTCTGGAGCCTCCCACGGTGCCACCACCGCCGCCCGTTTTGCCAAACATCAGGCCGTTGACCGCGTCGTGATGTTCTGCGGCCCGCGCGATCAAAACGAAACCTGGCAGTCGCTTCCTTCCGCCACCGAACCCAACCGTTACTTCGGGTTCAGCCACACCCTCGACGGCGGATGGCCCGGCGATCATTATCCCCGCTCCTGGAAAATGCTCGGACTCGACCCGTTCGGACCCGACATCGACGTCGACCAAACGCCACCTCCCTACAAAAACAGCCGCCGCCTGATCACCAGCGCGGACGTCAACAACGACGAAAAACGCGCCCATAGTTGCGTCACCCCAGGCAAAGCCGCCGTCAAAGATGCAGACGGAAAATTCATCCACGAAGCCGTGTGGAAATACCTCTTCACCCATCCGGTGGCCGCAGTCGGCAAGTAGCCAGTTCATTTCCTTCAAAAGCCGCAAAAGCCGGATGACAGCGCGCCATCCGAGGCTTTGTTGTTTCCCATCATGCCATCATCTCTGGAAGCCCTCGTCGACTCCCTGCGCGCTCATCCCAACGTCCTCGAAAAACTTCACATCGCCACGGCTTACACTCCATCAGTCGAAGTCAGCCAGCATATTCCCATCGGCGACGACACCGCCGTCATCCCCAACGGCGACCACTACCTGCTCTTTGCCGCCGAGGGCATGATGGAATCCTTCATCAACCTCGATCCCTGGTTCGCCGGTTATTGCGCCGTGATGGTCAACCTCAGCGACATCGCCGCCATGGGCGGACGTCCCACCGCCATTGTCGATGTGCTCTGGTCGCATCCCGACTCCCCCATCATCAAAGAAATTTGGGCCGGCATGCGCGCCGCCTCCACCGCCTACAACGTCCCCATCGTCGGCGGTCACACCACCCGCTTTCCCATTGAACGCACCCCTCTTCTTGCCACCGCCGTCCTCGGTCGCGCCAACGCCATCATCTCCAGCTTCACCGCCGCGCCCGGTCAGGTCCTGCTCATGGCCATCGACCTCCGCGCCGCCTATCGCGGTGAAGGCACGCTATTCTGGAACGGCAGCGTCGGCGCTCCTCCCGAACAACTGCAAGGCGATCTCGACCTTCTTCCCCTTCTCGCCGAACAAGGCCTGGTCATCGCTGGAAAAGACATCAGCAATGGCGGCCTCCCCGGCACCCTCGCCATGCTCTGCGCCACCTCGCGCGTCGGAGCCACCGTCAACCTCGACGAACTCCCCATCCCTCCCGGCATCGACCTTCAACGCTGGCTGCTCTCTTTTCCCAGCTACGGTTACCTCCTCACCGCTCCGCCCGAAAACGTCGCGACCGTGCAGTCCATTTTCGAGACTCGCGGCCTCAACTGTGCCGCCATCGGCACCATCGACCCCGGCAACACCATCCACTTTACCCAGCAGCAAGATCAGCTGCGCGTGCCTTTTTGCCAGGTCGACTTTCCACCATCGCAGCTTTGAGCGTCGGTCCATCCCGCCACGTTCCAGCGATCATCACATCGCGCGGATGTTCCGCAAACCCGCGCTCATTCGCCATCATTTTCTGCAGCAGCAAATCCACCGTCGCCCCGCCGACATGGAACAAATTCCCATCAATCCCCGCCATCGTCCGGCGCTCCTCTTCCGTGCCAAACAGATGTGCCACCCCCACATCCTCCGGGACCTTCAGCCTCAGCCGTTCCAATAACTCAATCACCCGCACCTTGTAAGCAATCATCGCGTCCGGCCGATGTTCCTCAAACCAATCACGGAACGCCGTCATGTTCACGACCTTCCCCTCCGCCATGAAGGGAGGACAGCGCAAATGCTCCGGCATCTGCCATTGCTCATCCAAAGCCGCCGCCGACCACTGACCGCCCACCACCGCATTGTTGTGAACCGGTGCCACCAGCGCCGGTTTTTTATACCCCAACGCCCGCAACTGCCGGATCGCCAGCTTCACATTATGGAAGCCATTCAGATGCACCCGATCCACCTGCAACCCCGAAAAATACGTCCCCAATCCCACCACACAAAACTCCCGCACATCGATCCATCCCGGGTGCTCCCCATCTCTTGAAAACCCCAAAATCACCCCCCGGATTCCCCTCGCCCGCAGCACCTTGCAAAGCCGTGCCGGATCGTGCCCATACTCCTCCAGCGAAAATGCCTCCACCTGACAACCCAATTGCTCCGCCCGTGTTTTGATCCCATCCATATACCACTGGCAAACATCCTTCCCCCGCCACGCGTCGTGAACATCATTCGTCACCAACGCCAGCTTCTCCCCCAACGCCCCTTCCCGCCTGCGACGCTGCGCCATCAACGCCTGCACCATCGGATTCGGCACATACCCCATCGACACCGCCATCTCCTTGATCCGTTCCCGCAATCCCTCGCTGATCCGCAAATCCCCCTTGAGCGCCCGCGAAACCGTCGCCGCCGAAACCCCGACCGCCCCCGCCACATCCTGCATGCGAACTCCGCCTTCAATCATGATGGTGCTGCCCCACGAATCCTTTCATACCGTCCCTATCAGCACCAAACATGCCGGGGCAAGAATCAACACTGCCCACTGCCCACTGCCCACTGCCCACTGCCCACTGCCCACTGCCCACTGCCCACTGCCCACTGCCCACTGCCCACTGCCCACTGCCCACTGCCCACTTCCGACTTCCGACTTCCGACTTCCAACTTTCCCATCACTTTTCACTTTTCACTCTTCACTTTCCCCCTACCCTATTTCTCCACATGATCACCTGCGGCTGGTGCAGCACCCATTACCAACACTGGCAAAATCGTTGCGACTCCTGCGGCGGCCCCATGCCTCCAATGCCCGGCATGGCAATCGGTGCCCCACCGCCACCTGCCCCGCGCTCGGTCCCCAGCGGATTCCCCCTTCGCGTCCTTCTCACGAACAACATCGCCAGCATCATCGGAGCCATTATCTTCGGCGCCGGTGCCTTCATGACCCTGATGTTCCTGGTTGCCGGAAACTGGGGCGCTCTTTTTCCCGGACTCTTCGCCCTCGGCGGTTTTCTCGTCCTTCGCTTCGGGATCAAACAGGGCAGGTCCACCCTCCATGCCTTCCGCGATGGCATCGCCGTCGAAGGCAAGGTCCATCAGGTCAGCAAAGACACCACCACCACCGTCAACGGCGAGCACCCATGGAAACTCGTCTACCATTTCCGCGTCGCCGACCATCTCCACCAAGGCGTCCTGATCTCATTCGACAGCACCCTTTCCAAACGCGTTTCCGGCCAGCCCCTCTGGGTGCTCTACGTCCCCGAGAACCCCGAAAAAAACACCCTGTATCCTCCCGTCAAATAAGCCCTTCACAACTCAACCTCCTATTCTTCTCACAACATGATCACCTGCGGCTGGTGCAACACCCACTATCAAAAATGGCAAAGCCAATGTATCCCCTGCGGCGGCCCGATCCCCCCTCCACCCGGCATGGAGATCGGTCCCCCACCCCCCCCCCCCCCACGTGAAACCCCCAACCGTTCCGCCCGCCGCACCATGCTCACAAGCAACATCCTGGTGCTCGTCGGCCTCGGCTTCACCTTGCTCCCCCTTCTCCTCATCGTCCCCCTCTTCCTTGCCAACCCTTGGGCCGTGTTATTCCCGCTCTTCTTCCTCGTCGGCGGTCTCTCCATGATCAATCTCGGCTGGAAATCCGGACGCAAGACCCTTCACGCCTTCCGCGACGGCATCGCCGTGCAAGGCAACGTCCACTCCATCAATCGCGACCACACCACGACCGTCAACGGCCAGCATCCCTGGAAACTCACCTATCATTTCCCCGTCGACAACCGCATCCAGTCCGGCACCATCACCACTTTCAACAGCATCGTCGGCACTTTTAAATACGGCCAGCCCCTCTGGGTCCTCTACCTCCCCGAAGACCACGAAGCCAGCACTGTCTACCCCCCGATCAAATAGTCGCCTCTGGAACCCTACTGCCTACTGCCCACTTCCCACTTCCCACTTCCCACTTCCCACTTCCCACTTCCCATTACCACTTGAACTCCCCCCCATTCTCCCCATACAGTCCCGCCCGCTCCATTTTCCCGACTCCCCGTGCCCACCGATCCCACTCCTGCCACCCCAGATTCCCCCGAGCACTCCTCGCTCACTGAGACCAAACACGTCGACGCCCTCTACGGCGACTGGTTTCTCGACTACGCCAGCTACGTCATCCTCGAACGCGCCGTCCCCCACCTCTACGACGGACTCAAACCCGTTCAGCGCCGCATCATGCACTCCTTGCGGGAACTCGAAGACGGACGCTACAACAAGGTCGCCAACGTCGTCGGCAATACCATGAAATACCACCCCCACGGCGACGCCTCCATCGGCGACGCCATGGTTCAAATTGGCCAAAAAGAACTGCTCATCGACACCCAGGGCAACTGGGGTAACATCCTCACCGGCGACAACGCCGCCGCCGCCCGTTACATCGAAGCGCGCCTTTCCAAATTCGCCCTCGACGTCGTCTTCTCCCCCAAAGTCACTCACTGGGCCTCCAGCTACGACGGACGCAACAAAGAACCCGTCACCCTCCCCGTCAAATTCCCCCTTCTCCTCGCCCAGGGCGTCGAAGGCATCGCCGTCGGCCTCTCCTGCCGCATCCTTCCCCACAACTTCATCGAACTCATCGACGCCTCCATCGCCGCCCTGCGCGGTGAAACCATCCCCCTCTTTCCCGACTTCATCCAGGGCGGCATCATGGACGCCGCCGATTACAACGACGGCAAACGCGGCGGCAAAATCCGCGTCCGCGCCCGCATCGAACCCGGCGCCAAAAAGAACATCCTGCGCATCACCGAAATCCCCTTCAGCACCACCGCCGGCTCCATCCAGGACTCCATCGTCGCCGCCAACGACAAAGGCAAAATCAAGATCGCCAAAGTCGAGGACAACACCGCCGAATTCATCGAAATCCTCGTCCACCTCGTCCCCGGCGCCGACCCCGACCAGACCATCCAGGCCCTCTACGCCTTCACCGACTGCGAAATCTCCATCAGCGTCAACGCCGTCGTTATCCACGACAACAAACCCCGCTTCATCAGCGTCACCGAACTCGTCCAGTCCTCCGCCGAGCACAGCAAGGACCTCCTCAAACGCGAACTCGAAATCCAGCTCCAGGAACTCGAAGAAAAGTGGCACTTCAGCTCCCTCGAAAAAATCTTCATCGAAAAACGCATCTACCGCGATATCGAAGAAGCCACCACCTGGGACGCCGTCATCGGTGCCATCTGGCGCGGCCTCACCCCCTACCTCCCCCTCCTCAAACGCGAAGTCACCGAAGACGACATCGTCCGCCTCACCGAGATCCGCATCAAACGCATCTCCAAATTCAACACCTTCGAAGCCAACGAATACATCCGCGGCCTCGAAGACGAAATCGATCAAACCAACCGCCACCTCAAGCAGCTCACCCGCTACGCCATCGCCCACTTCGAGCGCCTCAAAAAACAATATTCCAAAGGCCGCGAACGCCGCACCGAAATCGCCGGTTTCGACCGCGTCGCCGCCTCCCAGGTCGCCATGGCCAACGAGATCCTCTATCTCGACGCCAAAGAAGGCTTTGCCGGTTACGGACTCAAAAAAGAAGGCGAGCCCCTAGGCAAATGTTCCACCATGGATGAAATCCTTTTCATCACCAAAGACGGCACCCTCTCCGTCACCAAAGTCGCCCCCAAATTCCACGTCGGCAAAAACCCCACCTACATCGACATCTTCAAACGCGACGAACAAGCCGTCTATTCCCTCATCTATCGCGACGGCAAACAAGGCCGCACCTACGCCAAACGTTTCCGCATCGGCGGCATCACCCGCGACAAGGAATACCCCCTCACCCAAAGCACCCCCGGCACCAAAATTCTCTACTTCCAGCGCCACGAAACCGAGGAGGAAAGCAACGCCCAGACCGCCATCCTCCACCTCCAGCCCAAGCTCTACCTGCGCAACCTCGTCATCGACTACAATTTTAGCGAACTCGCCATCAAAGGTCGAGAATCCAAAGGCAACCTCGTCACCGCCAACCCCGTCGACCGCGTCGTCACCCGCCGCGTCATAACGGAGGATTAAATCCTACTCGTCCTCCTACTCCTACTCCTACTCGTCCTCGAGCGAATTCCGCCCACAAAAAAGACGAGGCATTCCTGCCTCGTCCTCAAAAAATCAATCCTCGTCTGCCCATCAGATCCGATCCGACGTTTCACCGTCTGCTCCAAGCGCTGCACCCCGCGACGAATTCTCGCCTTCACCGTTCCAAGCGGCTCATTCAGCCTCGTCGCAATCTCGCTCTGCGTCAGCCCATTGAAATAAGCCAACTGGATCGCCTCACGCTGTTCAGGAGTCAGATCCATCACTGCGCTCTGCACCGCCTGATCGCTTTCGCGGGAAATCAGCAGATCGCTGGTATCCTCGTCAAACTCCGGCTGCACACTGCGGCTTTCCTGCTCGAAGTCATCGTTCAATCTTGCACGACGCTGTTTCGAACGGATCCGGTCAATCGCGCGGTTTCTCGCCAAGGTCGTCACCCAGGTAAGCGGCTTGCCTTTGGAGGGTTCATAAAGATGAGCTTTCTGCCAAATCTGCACCAAAACCTCCTGCATCACGTCTTCGGTGTCTTGGTGGTCATTCAGCACCCGATGAATCGTGGTGTAGAGAAGCCCGCTGAACTTTTTGTAAAATTGTTGGAAAGCCACCACATCGCGGTGCCCGATGGCTTGAAGCATGGTGCTGTCAATTTGAACCTCCTCAAGGCTCGCGGGATCTAATTCGCGACCCTTGCGGCGTTGCCGGCTAGGGGAAATAAGCGTATTCACAGGGTTAATGTCTATATTTCTGGGGTTTTGTCTATTAAAAACTTCACCGTTTTCACTTTTGTCTAACTTTTGACCATTAGCATGCAAGTAGTTACTTTCATTCATAATTCAAAAAAAAGTGAGGTGTTAACGATGTGGTTTTTGTTTCGATCCATTTATTGACTCTAGTGTTTCGCACCAGCGAGATAAATGGATTTGCCTATAAGACGCCCCAGCCAACAAATATTGGACAAAGAAAACCGACATTTGTCGAAGAATTATTTTCCCCCCAGTCAAACACCTTATCCCAATAGGTCTAAAAAATCACAGATGGACACAGATACACACAGATCAGAGCCATCAAAATTCGGATCCGAGGCACTACATCTGTGTGTATCTGTGTCCATCTGTGGTTAGAAAACTCATTCCTCCCTGCCTCACCTCTCCACAAAGTCTCCCATCACTATAAACCCCACCCCAAAAAACCCTCTGCGGACCTCCGCGCCTCTCTACGGTTGAAAAAAACCGTTCAAAAAACTTCACACCGGCCACCCCGCGATCCCCAATCGCTTTGCCACGCGCGTCGGCCTCTGCATCGCCTCCCGCATCCGCCCCTCTTCCCCCTCCGGTCGACGATCCACACAATTCGGATGCGTCTCGGCTGACTCAATCAACCCCAGCAACTTCAAGACATGCGCCGTGCTGTGTTTATACGCCGACGCACTACCCTTCTCGTCCAACCTGAATACCTGATCCTCAAATGACTGGATCGCCTCAAACAATTTGTAAACGTTCGTATCCAAACCCTTCCCACCCGTTTCCCGCCACATCGCCTTCGCCGCGCAAATCAACGGACACGCACTCACCCCCGCCCCAATCAACAACGGCAGTCCCAATCGGATCGCCGTGCAAATCCCAAAATCGTCCCCACTGTGCGGCGCAAAATCCAGACCCAACCCTTTGCACATGGATGCCCAATACAGAAAATGCGGTTCGTCCAATGTCGAAATCTTCCCGCCAACAAATTTCGGATGCCCCGCCAGTTGATGCAGCAACCACGGCTCATAAGGCGTCGCCCAAGGCACAAACGCCGGCTCCAGCGCATGCACAATCCCCGGCCTCGTCAGATGTTCCGCAATCTCAAAATAAGCGTCCCGCCTCCGCTGCGGGTCCAGCTGATTTAACGTCCGCGACGTCATGATCATCACCTCGCAATTCTCGTATTCCTGCACTGCCTCAATCAGCGGCAAATAGCGCCCCACCTTGAACTCCGATTCCCCCGCATCCCGCGCCGTCACCCCCGCCAAAAATTTCTGATCAGGAAACGCCATCCGGAACTGCCGCAACACCTCCCGATACTCCTCCATCGTCAGATCAAAAATATACCCGGTGTCCGCATTCAACACGAACGCCATCTCCACCCCGTAATGCTCCCCTGCCTTGCGCATCCAATCAATGCTCTTCACAAACCCCTCCCAATCCGCCTTCCCATCTGTGAATGGCAAAAGCGCCGCCACACACAGCCTCGCCTTCGCCTCATGATCCACCAATGCCTCCTCCGGCTCATGTGCCCACACCGTTTCACTCCACGGCGTCTCCGGTTTCAACAACGCCGGATCACTGATCAAATCAAAATCTTTCAAGGCAACAGCAGCAGCAACAACAGCGGACATGCCTCATGCTGCGAAGAACTGCATTTCCTGTCAATCTTCCAAAACCACACCCGCCTGTTTTGTCCTAATCCACCCTTTCAATGCTGGTCTCCATCCAAAACGCGCCCACTTGGAAGTCGACCTCTCAACGACTCGCTCCCTGCGTCTGCTGCGGCATTTGTTGTTTGCGATACTTCAACGGCGTCACCCCCGCCTCCCGAGCAAACACCTCGATAAAATACTTTGACTCCGCATATCCCGTCCGTTCCGCGATCTGCGCAATCGACAACTTCGAATGCTCCAGCAGTTCCTTCGCCTTCTCCATCCGCACCCGGGTAAATTCCTGCTTGGGTGACCTGCCCAACTGCTCCTTGAACCGCCGATACAATGCCGTTCTCGACGTTGAAACCTTCTCCAGCAGCTCCTCCACATTGATCCCCTTGCACGCGTGCTCGCGAATCAACCGAGCCGCCTTCGCCACATGCCGGTCGCTCACCGAGGCAATGTCCGTCGACTGCCGCGTCATCACCTTCTTCGGCGGCGAAAGACTCCACAATTTTGCCGCACGTTCCCCCGCCATCATGCGGTCCAACAATGCCGCTGCCTCATACCCAATGTTCTCCGCCCCCATGTCCACACTCGACAGCGGCGGAATGGACAGGTTGCACAAAAACTCATCATTGTTCACCCCCAGCACCGCCACCTCGTCCGGCACGCTCAGCTTCGCGTCGTGACAAGCCTCCAGCAGCATCAGACCCGCATCATCGTGACAGGTCATGATCGCCACCGGCTTCGGCAACTGCAGCACCCACTTCGCCAGATGCCTCCGCGACTGCTCCCACGTCGGTGGTCTCGCCCGTGATGGATGCTCATACACCGCACAATCATCGAACCCCCGCTTGCGCAACGCCCGCAAATACTCCTCGCACCGCATGTCATAATAATAATGCTCTCCCTGCGGCGTCCCGTAATAGGCAAAGTGGTGAAAGCCCCGCTCTTGAAAATGCGTCGCCGCCATCTCCGCGAGCGCCTCATTGTCGACCCCCACCGCCGGCAGTTGCAAGCCCTTGATGCCCGTCCACAAATCGATCGCCGCCACCTTTGACCGGCTGATCGCTCGCGCCATCGCACTCGTCGTCACCCTCGCAATGATCCCGTCACCACTCCACGAAGCCAGCCATTCAGGCGCCGGATCACTCAATCCCCCCGGCTTAAAATAAATTGACCACGGCCCATGCTCGCGCTCATACCGAATGATGCCGCGCAACAAACCCCGCCCATACTCTCGAGAGGTTTCAATGAAAAGGGCAACACGACGCGTGGACATAAGTGGTAAATCCTCACAAGAGGCAGAAAGCGTGCCGCCGCAACCCCATTCTTGTCCACCGTTTTCCCCTCATTTCACAGGGCAACCCAATCGGAAAACCCCTCCACTCACGACAATTCGCCGCGAATAAAAAGTGGTATTTTATTGAACAAAGTTGGATTGGAAACGGAATGCCAAAAGCTACCTTGGGTGGAGTTGAATGAACCTCATGAACTGCGTCTGCATCATCCACCATCAACTGACCACCCTGGCTCAAGCGATGGATTTTAAAAATGGACTGCTGCATTCACAGCCCTCGCCCCGACCTCCAACCGTTGCCATACCCTAATCCCATGAAAGCATTGTATCAAGGACTCGACCCACGCACTTCCACCGAAGTGGTGATGTGCGAACACATTCACGGAAATGATTTTGACTGCCCATGGCATTTCCATGAAGAGATGGAAATCATGCTCGTCATCTCCGGTGGCACCCAGCGCTGTATCGGCGACAACTTCTCACCGCTCACTCCCGGCGACCTCGTGGTGGTCGGTCCCAACCTCCTGCACGGCTACAGCAACGAATACCCCGAGGGCCAGCCCCGCAAACCCGTCGAAGCCATCTCCGTCAAGTTCAACCCCAGCCTCCTTGGCAGCTGGCTGCAAATGTCCGACGTCATGCAGTTGCAAAACTTCTTCCGTCAGGCTGCCAACGGCATCCAGGTGCGCGGCTCCACCCGCAAACGCGTGGCCGAGCGTATGCCTCTTCTTCTCAAAACCCAGGGCCTGCAACGTCTCATCCTGCTGCTGGAAATCCTCAACGAACTGAGCACCAGCAACGATCTCAGCCAGATCGCCTCCGCCGGTTTTTCCCTGGAATCCCCACCGGTCGATCACGGTCGCCTCAGCCGCATCACCCGCTTCATCAAAAAGCGCATCGGCGAACCCCTGTATCTCAAAGACGTCGCCAAACACGTCGGCATGAGCCCCGTCACCCTCAGCCGCTACCTGCGATCCCACCTGCGCAAGACATTCCCCACCTATCTCAATGAACTGCGCATCGCCCGCGTTTGCCGACTCCTCAAAGAAACCGACGCCACCGTCAGCGAAATCGCCGTCCATTGCGGCTTTGACTCCATGGCCAACTTCGAGCGTCAATTCCGCAAACTGCAAGGCTGCTCTCCCAAGGTTTACCGTCAGCGCTCCCATCGCGTCAGTTCCCCTGTCCTCCCCTCTTCGTCCAGCAATCATCGTCAGACCGCCACCACCAGCACCAGCCCCAACAGCAATCACCTCTGGCAAGCACAGCCCAACAAAACCGTCCAAACCGCCTTCATGGCAATGTGAGGAGTCGGCCTTGCGAGTGGCAGAAGGATCTCGATCACCGGGAGAAAAACCCAGTTGCAGCCCCCCCACACCCGCCGTAATTTCCCGGCTACACATATGCGCTTGTAGCTCAGCGGTTAGAGCAGGGGACTCATAATCCCTTGGTCGTGGGTTCAAATCCCCCCGGGCGCACTTCTTCAGTCGAGTCAAAAATTTTAAATGACGTAGAGCTGAGGAAAATAAATCGTTGAAGCATCGGTTCCAAATGGCGCATATTGATCACAATTCGACCACGTCATCACGGCGTTCGGCGAGCGCGCAAACCTGGGACTTGAGAGCGGCGATTTTCACGGCCATGTCGTTTTTATCCATGCAGTATTTACTCCCGAGACTGGAAGTTTACGAATCTTCAAGATTTGAACTCGCTCAGCTCGGCATCTAAACTCGCAGATGAACTCGAACTTTCGAAGTTACGATGGTTTCTTTGAGCAAAGTCTAGCTGAGATAAATCCGGCGCTAGCTGACAATCTGGCTGTCATTGCTGAATTACTTCCACTGGAGGCAGACCTGGCGCTAGGTGTTATTCTTGGTTTTGCTTGCGATTCCACCCACGATAGGTTGCTTGTCTTGGTGCGAAACGTAATAAAAGCAATCCCCAAGGACTGGCTGATTAATCGGATTGAGGCCGTGGCAGAAAACACCGTTAACTTCGAAGATGAATGGGAGTATCGCCGATTACTCTATTTTTACGACCTGATCGATCCAGCTTTGGTTGAACGTCTCGCGCTTCGTGGGCTCAAAAGTTCAAACTTTGAAGTCATTGAAATAGCAAATGACCACTTGGCGCCCTGAAAGTTTCTAGCCAAGTTATGCTGTCGCCTCGCACAAACATCCGCCCATTCTTTCTGTCGGTGACGCTGGGGGGATGATCTGCAGCCAAGGACATCGAAATGAAACTCTACCCTAATTGCGCGATATCGATGCCCTCGTTTTCAGAAATATCCTCGATTCAGAAGCATGACACTCTCCATCTTCACCGTCCTCGTCGGACTTGCCTTCATCCTCTCGATCATCTCCCTGGTCAACGGCAAGGTGCCATTGGCAGTCGCGGTGATCTTGATTTGTGTCGCGCTGCTCTTTCCCCGCTAAGCTGAGCGGAATCTAAAACCATCGTCGACTTCAAAACAGTTCGAACTCTCCCTGATCGGGGATCACTGGTTCAATCGCATCGGGAGATTCATATCCCGGTCGGTTCACTTGCCGGGTGACGGGATAGGCTTCCATCTCGCCGTCATCGCAGGGACGCAACATCGCTTTGAGATCGGACTCGGTTGCGTCGGGCTCAAGCCATGCCCGCCATTCGTCCGGCTTCAAGATCGCTGGCATCCGGTCGATTACCCGCGCCACCACCCGATTCGCCGGGGTGCTTACAATCGTAAAGGCATCTCCTTCCCAAAGGGCTGCGAAGCACATCAATCCATCGCCCCTCAGGTGAATATGCCAGGGCTGACGAAAGGCTCCCATGTCGAGGCTGTCGTAGAAACCATGAACCGCCACCAGACAACGACGCGACTGGAAAGACGAACGGAAGGTTGGCAACTTCTCCACCGTTTCTCCTCGTGCCATCATTTGCCGACCACGAGGCGTCACAAACCCAAACTCTTTCATGGTGATCTTCGCGAGTCCATTCTCCATCGTCACCACCGGCGCAGGTTGCGATGGCCGCACCACAAAACGTTTGGGTGGATCAATCCGCACTTCGCTGAATTCCCATTTCGCGAAATCCTTCTGCACCCGGTCTTTGTAGCGCAGAAGATTGCACATTCACAGACCCTACGGCACGCTCCGACGATTTCAATCAATCACAGCTTGGACACCATCGGTGCCGCCGGTGATGGGTTTAAATCTCTAGAATAACGTCGCTGAATGATGCGGATTCCTCAGTCAGCAAGCCGAGGATGCGGCCAGTCGTTGCTATCTGAGCTGCTTGGCAAGCTCCAGCTTCTCACCTTCCAAACGCGAGATCCGGCGACGGAGGAATTCGGGGTCTGTTCTCAGCGTTTGTATTTGACCCATCGCCCGTGAATTCATGATGCCCCTCAGTTCAGCTCGCAAAGCATCAATCTGCGAGTCAATGCTCGTCATGCGTTTTTCCACATCGGCTATTATCGAAGGAGATGTCCCTACCTCCTTTCGACCAACGTTGAACTCGCCATCGCCGCCCATCAAAATGCTCACGTCGGCACCCGACAACTTCCACCAAATGACAAATCCACACAGAATCAGAATGATATATTTCATGAGGGGCGAACAAGGACAAACACCTGGACGCAATAAGCAAAAAGTGAGCGCGGATCAATGCAAAAGTTTTCTTCTTTCGGCCATACACCCTCGGCGTTGTTCAAAAAATCACCGATGATGATAGGGCGGAAACCCACCTCCGATATGACTCAACCCAACCCGTATGGCATGGAGGCCCCCTTCCTCAGGATTCCGAACCGCCGCGTTTACGGACTTTTCGAGAAGGACTTTTTTCCACCTTAGCGTTGACGGTCTTTGCTTTGGCCCCCGGCTTTTTCACCGTCGGCCTCTTCTTTTTCGGCTGCAAAAAATTCTGCACCTGCTCCGCCGCGTCCCATCCCTCGGGTGCCTTGCGCGATTTGCTTTTCCACGGCATTCCCTTGGCAACCCAGGCCTCGCGGGCCTGCTCATCGGTCAGACCTCGGTCATCGTCGTCCACCCCAAACTGAAACCCGCAGCACGGACATATCTCATAAGATCCCCCGCCCGAAGCAGCCCGCGGTGGCTCCTTCAAATTCGCAAATCCACAGACAGGGCATTGAGGCATAATTGTTGGAAAAATTGGATTGAAAAAAGAGTGGGCGATCTATCGGGATGCTCGCCGGGTTAGACGAACTGGCTTGCCGGGTTGCCTTTCAAAATAGTCGCGACTGCCAGGTTTGAAATAAGTGCGGGCTTTGCCATCCCGTCGATACGCTGCAAAGGCCCGGGTCTTCGGATCGAACACCCGCACCGTGCCATCGGCATCGTCCAGCTTCGCAGGAAAACCTTCATCAATCGCCCGCTGCAAAAACAGCCACGCCTGCTGCGCATACTCCTCCGCACTGCGCGACTGGAAATCGGGACCATGCCTTTCATAGTGGTCTTCCAAAGAATCCAGACTCCCCCAAATCGCCCGCAACGGTGGCACCTTGAGCGCAGGCGATTGAGTCGGCTTCGGCTTTGACTCTTCGATTGCCGGACCAGGAGGACCGCGAGGCGGTGCATCGTTTTCAATCATTGGCTGCGACGGCGCTCCGGCCCCCAAAGTCGCAAACTGACCCTCCTTCAACACCCGCCGGGCCGTTCCCACATTAAAATAATAGACCGTCGCCGGCTTCAATCCCTCCAGCTTCACTTCGTGATGGGTGGTCACACCGCCACCCGCCGCTGTCTGAGTCTGCAACTGATCCTTAGACACCCCAAACCTCACGCGGGAACCGCTCTCCCCGCTGGTCTTCCAACGGACCACCGCACCTTTTTCCGAAACTTCGACATGCGGACCATCCACCACCTCAACCGCCAAGGCCACCCCCATCAGCGGAAGCATCCAAATCCAAATCATGGCAAGCAGATGGAAAAACAGTCGCTGCATCGAACGACCATACCCAAGCCATTTGCGGTGACAAGCAATGATCTTTCAATTTCCTCTTGCACGAATCCCAACACCGCGCATACTCACCTTCCCGTTTTCGGGAATGGCTCAGTAGCTCAGTCGGTAGAGCAGAGGATTGAAAATCCTCGTGTCGGCGGTTCGATTCCGTCCTGAGCCACATCAATTTTAGAATGTGGCTTCCCTGTCAGGCATCGTGCCGACAGGTTTTTTTGTGCCCCCATGCACAACGCTGAGAAAAATTCGGACTGGTCATTGCCACACCATCGTAACTCAGTTAGATGTTTACCATTCCAGCCTGATCGCTCACCATGGCCCGCACGTTAAATCTCACTCTCAAAATCTGGCGTCAATCCAGCACCAACGCCAAAGGCACTTTCCAAGACATCAACGCCAGTGCCATTCCTGAAACGGCGTCGTTCCTTGAGATGCTCGACATCGTCAATGAGCGCATCATCAGCAACGGTGGTGATCCGATCGCCTTCGACCACGACTGTCGCGAAGGCATCTGCGGGACGTGCTCACTCGTCATTAACGGCAATCCGCACGGACCCGAGCGCTCCACCACCACCTGCCAGTTGCACATGCGCAAGTTCAACGATGGCGACACCATCTGGATCGAACCCTTCCGCGCCAAAGCTTTTCCTGTCATCAAAGACCTCGCCGTCGACCGCAGTGCTTTTGATCGCATCGTGCAAGCCGGTGGCTTCATCAGCGTGCGCACCGGCACTGCCCAGGACGCCAACTCCCTCCCTATTTCTAAAGAAGCCGCCGACTCCGCCATGGACGCCGCTGAGTGCATCGCCTGCGGAGCGTGCGTCGCCGCCTGTCCGAACTCCAGCGCCATGCTGTTCACCTCAGCGAAGGTCGGCCAGCTAAACACGCTTCCTCAAGGCCAGCCCGAAAAACATCGTCGCACCGCCGCCATGGTGCAGACCATGGACGAATCCGGCTTCGGCAATTGCAGCAATCATTACGAATGCGAAGGTGCCTGCCCAAAAGACATCAGCGTGAAGTGGATCGCCAAAATGAACCGCGACTACACCCTCGCCACCGCCCATCACTCCATCACCGCCCCGATTGCCAAAGCTGGTGGCGAAGGTTAATCAGAAGTGATGCCGATGATACATCGGCCTTCATGGAGAACCGGAGAGCCGATGGGTCATCGGCATAAAATCAGCTTCATCGTGAAAGCGGCATTCCCGATCACCCCTCCCGAATCCCCGGAAACACCGGATGCTCGATCTGCACCCCCTTCAAATCCGCAGGCACCAATCGGCCCTCGTCAAAATTGCATGGCGATAACAATACCGTATAAACATCGCCAGGCTTAAACTCCGGAGTGCCATCGAGTGGTTGCGTAAACGCCAGCACCCGCCTCCCATTCGGCAACTCCGCATGGTAGGTGCGTTCGCTCAATACCTCGGTAATCACCACTGGCGCTTGAATTCGGATATCACTCATGGTTTGTCTCGTTGGTCAGGTTGCGCTTCATTGTCAGTTTTCACCGAAGTTGTATCCGTCCGCTCCTCCGCTTCATTCCATTTGATCTTGGCGCTGGCAACAATGGTTTCGACCGTCAACAAATCCAGTGCCCTCTGCAACACCTCATCCCGCAATGGCGGTTCGTCACTGGGGAGCTTCTTGCCGCTGCTCTTCTGCACATAATCGTCCAGTTCCGGATTCCCGCCATGCACCAAAGCCGCTTCATTGTATCGCGGTCTCACCTGATCCATCACAAATGGTTTCATGCTCTTGCCACGGCTTTTTTCGATGATCCGCTCCACCTCCCCGCGATGCATCTTCAACTCAAAATTCGGCACCAACCCTTTCTTGAAGATTGACCCATCGCTCGGCAGCAACATCTCGGCACTCGCATAACGCAAATTCATCTTCTCATCCAATGGCAGTTCCGTATACCTCACGGTCGATCCCTGCGTCTTCTCACCGATCAATAACACCCGTCCGTGCTCATGCAGCGCCGCCGCCAACGTCTCTGCCGCATTGCCCGTAGCACGGTCCATCAAGATCACCACCTCCCCCTCCCAGAGAGGGGCTCCTCTCGACACAAAAAGCTCTGCCTCTCCTTCCCCCAACTGACGCAGCTTAAACATCACCTCCCCCTCCGGCACAAAGCACTGCAACATCAGCGCCGCCTCTTCAAACAATCCCACGCCACCAGCCCGCAAATCCACAATCAACCGCGTGGCGGATTTGCCCACCACGTCCTTCAAAGCCGCCGCAAACATCTCCCCTTCCCCCTCACCAAAACTTTCCGGCCTTAAATAAGCCACCCCCGGCGCGAGAAATTCCGCATGCACCCCACTCTTCACCTTTTCCTCGACCTCATCCACCGACACCAGATCCGCTCCAAAATCCAAACGTTCCAACAACCCCTGCAACGCCGCACGATTCAGCTCTTCAAAGGTGAGATCCTCGCGACGAATGTAATCGCGGCGCAATAACTGAAAAGCCGACTGCACCGCATTTTGCGAAAGCCCATCCACCGGATTCCCCTCCTCCGCCTGCAACCGATTTGCAGACGTCAAACCCATCATCAACAACCAAATCCGGCAGCAAATCCCATTCAGCCTCGTCATGATCGCCATCATACCCCTCCCCAAGACTCGCGCCACGAGAACTTGCCAATTGCACAACATCGCTTATTTCTCCCCCATGCGTCGAATTCTGTCACTTTCACTTCTGTTCGCCACCGTCTCCCTTTTCAACTCCTGCGCCACCACCGAATACGGCTCCTCCCGGGAACCTGATGCCCCTGCCGTTTACATCCCACGCGATCTTGACGAAACCGAACGCCGCCTGGTGTATGACGTCGAACGCGTCCTCACCCGCGCCGGCTATCGCATCTCCAGTGGCCGCTCGGCCGAATACGAACTCGACTTCCGCATCGAATCCGGTCCGATCAACACCGACACCAACCTCCGACTCCTTCACGAAGGCCGCGAGATCGTCAGCGCCTACGCCCGCAGTTCCGGCATTCTTGCCCGCGAGCAAACCGTTCGCGACTCCTTCGACAAATGCCTCTACGAATTCGAGGCCCAGGTGCCCCGTCCCACCATCAGCCGATACGATTCCGGCCCAGGTCCCGGCCCCTTGCTAGACGACCGCTCCAGCTACTTCCGCGAGTCCGATCGTGGCCTTCACCGCCAGTCTTACGATCGTGGTCCAAGCGGCGGTTACGGCTACTAAATGACTCCCATCAATGATCGCCTACCAAGTCACCCTCAACGGCGAGGTTGTATCGACAGCCGGGCTGACTGAGGGGGTGGTTTCTGGCATCGCGAACTGGGTGTTTTTACCGAGCGGGAAAGCATCCGATCCGACTGACAACTGGCACGCTTCATTTTCCCTGGGCGGACTGGATCACAGAACGGACGAACATCTTCAATTGTTTCGAACCAACCTGAAGCTGGGGGACGAAATTACATTAAAACTTGTTGAGGTTGAACAAGTTGACAGCCCATCTGAGCCACTGTTCACCAAATCAAAAGAAAAAATAAAGCGAATCCTGGACGAAGAATTTAAAGTTGAGCAAGCAGCTCAACCCCAGTTCCCCGGCACAACGAAATAGGGGAGCACACGCATCTTGCGTGTCGTTCTCGGCATCTTGCCGGGAACCCGGACGCGAAGCGCCTTACGGCAATCCCAACAGTCGCTTCAATTCTGCCAGCAGGAACGTCGTATTGTCGAACGGTTGATAGCCCACATCCTGCCAGCGCACCTTTCCGTGGCCATCGAGCAAGAACGTTCCATGCAGCGGCGACTGCTCAAAATCATCATGGCATCCCCATGCCTTGAACGCCTCCAGCTTGGCATCAGCCAGCAACTTCACACGCGGCTCATTCTCCGACCCAATCAGCTTCGCGGTCCGGCCCAAATCCGCCGGTGATTCGTTGCCAATGGCCACCATCTCCACCCCTGCTTCCTTGAACTTCGCCGCCGTTTCATGGAATGCCTTCAATTGCGACACGCAATGTGAACACTCCCCGCTCAAATAGAAAAACACCAGCACCGGCTTGCCGGCAAAATCCTCCGCCACCTCACGCACCACCCCGTCCGCATCCGCCGCCTTCAGTTCTTTGGCAGCCACCGGACTCCAGTGCAGCGGACCCAATGAATCCAATGCCGGACGATCCGCTCCCTCCTTGCTGACCTCCACCGACTTGCGCCATCCTCCTTCGATCCCTAACTCCACCGATGCTTCATCCAGCTTCTTGCTGAACGGCAAATCCGTATCCATCGCCGCACCAAGCTCACCCACCTTATCAAAAACCTTCAAAGCCTCCTCACGCTTTCCATACCCAAGCAAAATCTCCACCCTCAGCGCCTGACCGGCCGCATCCGTGGGCAGCTTGTTCGCCATTTCGATCGCCTTCTCCTGATTGCCTAAACGCTGATGATATCGCGCCAAGCGGTCATTCGGCACCCCCTTCAACGCTTCCAACAACTTGACGATCTGCTCCTTGGGCTTTTTCGCCATCATCATCTCCAACACCCGCAACTCCGCCATCGCCTGATCCTCCAACGATGGCTCAGCCTCCTTTTTCTCGGTCGCTGGCTTGTCCTTTTTCTCCTTCTCCGTTTCTTTTTTCTCCGCCACTTTTTTCGGTGCCGATTTTTTCAGCGATCCCGCCTTCGCCACCGTCTTGGCCAATCTCGCCTGATCTCCACTAAAAAATGCCGCAACACCCATCGCCCTCAATCTCGCAAACTCATGACTCCGATTCGCCGTGACATCCAGCAACGATGACCCGTCCAGCTCCAGCACCTTTTCCCAAAGCTCAAACTTCAACAACGTCTCCAGCAACCGCGTCCGACCATACGACGCCGCCGAGTTTTTCTTCTCCAAAGTATTCCCATTCGGGTGCTGCGGCATGCTCAACAGATTCTTCGCCAGCTCCACACTTTCCTCCGCGCGACCAAGATCATTCCAAACCCGGATCAGCCACTCCGCATTGTGCGCATAGTTGTGAATCTGATCCGTCAACACCCTCGACCGCGCCACATAAGCATGATCCACCCTCAGCGCCGCCTCCTGCGCCCATGCCGAATCCCGAGCACGACTCGTCTTGCTGTAGGTATGCGCCGGCATGTGCCACATGTGCGCAATTCCCGGAGCACTCTGACCACACAACGCCGCCGAATTCAGCGCCCGCTTCGCTTTGCCCGTGTCCCACAAATGAATCCGGTAATGATGCGCCGGATGCATCGGCTCCTTTTCCAAGATCCCTTTCAAAATCCCATCCACCGCTTCCCGACTCACCATCGGCACTCCACCATCCTTTGCTTTCCAGATCGCCCAAGCCAAAAACGCCCGAGCCTCCAGATCCTCCGGATGCTCCTGCACCACCGACTCCAAATCCTCAATGAAGCCCAGATGCCGATCCTTCGCCTCCCGCTTGGCACTGTCATAAAACCGGTTCAGCGCATCGATCCACATCACCTCCCGCGCCGAGGCCTTCCTTTTGAGTTTCATCGCCTCCGCAATGAACCCCTTAGCCCGCTTTTCATTGTTCACATTCGCCATCGCACATCCCCAAAAAGCCATCGCACACTCCGGGTCCAGCATGGCCACCTGCCGGAACGAACGCTCTGCCTCATAATACCAAAACCCATGCAACTGCCCCACGCCCTGATTGAAAAACCGTTGGGCCTCCGCGTTCTTCGTGCTGATCGGGAAATTCACCTTGCCCATCCCTTCCATCAACACCGCCCGCTGTCGTGGCCCCTCGTTGAACACCTCCCCATGCGAAGAATGCCCCGGCAACACCTCCTCACCGTGAAGAGGAAACGAAAAGCCCAAACACAACATCATCCATCCAACGCGCATTCGATGATAACGCTCACACTCATTCAAACATGTCAAGATTCATCCTTTAGCCCTTCGCCTTTATCCTTTCTCCCTTGCTCCCCCCCGACCCCCTGTGCTAAACGTAACGGTTCGCGTCGTCACGGCGCGTGTTTTGATCCGCTTATTATCTCATGCCTGGTGCCGCCGAAGTAGAATCTTTCCTCAGTCTGTTTGATGCCCCCACCATCACCGCCGCAAGGCAGTTGGTTGAAACTCGCAGGACCCGTATCCTGAAGCACGGAGCCGAAAACTTCCTCGCCGAAATCTCCTTCGAGGACGAAATCATCCAGGCCACCTTCAAAAAACACAAACAAATCTGGTCCGGCAACACCGACGCCACCGGTGCCCAACACAAAATCGCCCTCTGTGCCGCCATGCTCGAGGCCGAAATGACCCACGGCCAGTTTGGCGGCACCGAACCCCAGCTCAGCCTCACCGAGATCGTCGAAGACAAACTCTCCCGCAAACTTGCCGCCACCGAAGAGCAATACCTCGCCAAGGTCGAAAAACGACACGAACGCTACCAGGCTCTCGGCGAAATCCACGATCACGACCTCGTCCGACTCAACTCCCGCTGGCCCATCCAAAGTTACGAACCCCTCAAACTTTGGCCAAAACCCCCCAAAGACGTTCTCGAATTCTGGAACTACCTTGCCGCCGCCCTCGTCGACCGCAAACTCACCTACCCCGCCTTCCTCGAAAGCGTCACCGACCTCGCCGGCACCAACGCCAAACTCGACGCCTGGAAACAAGCCGAAGACCTTCCCCGCTGGGCCGAACTCATCCGCGAATTCAGCCAGCGCGAAAACCCCACCCTCACCGAGGCCGAACTACGCCTCATCATCACCCCCGCCGAAGCGCGCTTCCAGCTCCACGACCTCGAACAGGACAAATGGCGCACCCTGGTTGAAGACGAGCTCGACCAGTTCCTCGCCCAAGACCGCCTCAACGCCCTCCGCCTGCCCCTTCCTTCGCGCATCCTCATCGAATCCGCCGCCCGCTGGATTCCGCGTCAACTTCAGCCCATCATCCGACTCGAAGAACACGACGCCGCCCACTGGCTCGCCTCGCTCCTCACCCAACCCGAACTCAGCCACCACCTCGTCAGCCTCAACGAAACCCCCTTCCGCCAGTCACCCAGCCCGCTGAACTGGACCGCCGAAGAGGTCCCTGCCGAAGGCCCACGCGCCGCCACCATCATCCTCCATCTGCGCGATGGTGAAGGCAACGAACCCCAAAAGCCCCTTCGTTACCTCCCCGCCGCCCAGCCTCTTTACCTCGCCTCCGACACCCTCTATCGCGGTCCCGCCAACTTTGAAGAAGGCACCCAGGCGCAAACCTCCATCGAAATCCCCCTCCAGGCCCTCGCCAGCGAAGAAGGCATCCAGTTCCTTAATAAACTCGGCATCGACCTCCCGCCCAACCTCGCCCAAAAAGTCACCCGCGAGACTTTCAACGTCCGACTCATCGCCAAATGCCTCCCCAAGGCTGAACAGGGCTCCACCGAACACGCCAGCATCAGCGTCGAGGCCACCAGCTCCAACGGCCTCCTCACCCAGCGCCTGCGCGGCCGCCGCTGGGAAATGCAGGAACAACTCCGCGCTCCCGACGACACCATTCCCTGCTACGACCGCAATACCCTCGACATTGCCATTCCGCTCGTCGAAGGCATCAAGGGCACTTACGACCTCGAACTCGACGCCTTCCGCGTCCGCGTCACCAAAACCTTCCCCCAACAATTCGAAACCTGGGCCCGCTCCCTCCCTGAAACCGTCACCCTGCAAACTGACGACCGGCTTCAGTCGATCCTCGAAGACCCGCTCACTGCCAAAGTCCGCCTCGAAGTCAACGAAACCGGCATGGACTGGTTCGACCTCCGCCTCGTTTTTGACATCGAAGGCCTCGAACTCAAACCCGCCGAAATCCGCCGCCTTATCGCCGCCCGCGGTGGTTACGTCCGTCTCGCCGACGGCACCTGGCGCTCCGTCAAACTCGAACTCAGCGAAGAACAACAAGACGCCTTTGCCGCCCTTGGCATCGACCTCAACGACCTCTCCGACGAAGCCCACCCCATTCACGCCCGTCAACTCGCCCTGCAGCAACGCAGGGAACTCCTCCCGCCCGAACTCTGGGACACCGTCCGCGAACGCCTCAACTCCCTCGACCTTCAGACCAAACCCGACGTTCCCGCCGAACTCAACGCCACCCTCCGTCCCTATCAGGTCGAAGGTTTCCAGTTTCTCGTCTACCTCGCCATCAACCGCTTCGGCGGGGTTCTTGCCGACGACATGGGTCTCGGCAAAACCATGCAGTCCATCACCTGGATGCTCTGGTTGCGCAATCACGCCATTGCCGAAGGCCGTCCCCTCAGTCCGATTCTCGTCGTCTGCCCCAAATCGGTCCTCGACGTCTGGGCCATCGAAATTGCCAAAGCTGCCCCCAGCCTACGCGTCCAGGTCTTGCGCGAAAAAGACACCCTCAACATTGAGGAAACCAAGGCCAACATCGACGTCCTCGTCCTCAATTACGCGCAACTCCGCGCCTGCATTGAAGACCTCTCCAAGGTCCCCTGGCTCGCCGCCATCCTGGACGAAGGCCAGCAAATCAAGAATCCCGACTCCAAAGTCGCCAAAGCCGCCCGCCTCCTCCAAGCCCAGAACCGCCTCGTCCTCACCGGCACGCCCCTTGAGAACCGCCTCCTCGATCTCTGGTCGCTCATGACCTTCGCCACCCCTGGTGCCCTCGGTGACCGCGCCTACTTCCAGAAGCACTTCGACCGACGCAAAGACGACCGCGCCGCCGAGCGACTCAGCGCCCGACTCCGCCCCTTCATCCTGCGCCGCACCAAGTCCCAGGTTGCCCGCGACCTCCCCCCACGCTCCGAAGAATCCATGCTCTGCGAACTCAGCGGCATCCAGGAACAACTTTATCGCGAGCAGTTGGCCAACGCGCAGCACATGATCCTCACCGCCACCGGTGCCGATGCCCTCAGCAAACGCCGCTTCGCGATTCTCCAGGCGATCACCCGACTCCGTCAAATCTGCTGTCACCCCGCCCTTGTTCAGCCCGACGCCATCAACGAAGAAAGCGCCAAGCTCAACGCCCTCATGGAACTCCTCGACCAGCTGCACGACGAAGGCCACAAGGTCCTCGTCTTCTCGCAGTTCGTCACCATGCTCAAAATCATCCGAGACAAACTCATCGAACTCGACCGCCCCCACCACTGGCTCACCGGAGCCACCCAAAACCGCGCCGAGGTCGTCGAAAGCTTCCAGAACACCCCCGACCCCAGCGTCTTCCTCCTCTCCCTCAAAGCCGGTGGCAGCGGCCTCAACCTCACCGCCGCCAGCTACGTCGTTCTCTACGACCCCTGGTGGAACCCCGCCGTCGAAAACCAAGCCATCGACCGCGCCCACCGCATCGGCCAGACCCAACCCGTCATGGCCTACCGTCTCCTGGCGAAAAACACCATCGAAGAAAAAATCCAGCGCCTCCAGCAGCAGAAACAATTCATGTCCCAAGACGTCCTCGGCAGCGAAAGCTTCTCCCGCTCCCTTGATCGCGCCGACCTCGAATACCTCTTCGGCATCGGCGATCCACCCGACGACGCTCACACTGCGGATTGATTCCTCTAAAAGTAGAAGGTTCGTTCCGAGCCATGCATAAGTAATTGACTATTTTAATGGTCAATTTATCATGCACTATGACCGTGCTCGAATCTACCGAGCGGCAAATCGCCGTTTCACAATTCAAAGCCCACTGCACCGAAGAACTCCGGTCGGTTGAAGAGGATGGCATCACACTCATCATCACCCGTCACGGCAAAGCCATCGCCCAGATCTCCCCGCCATCGTCAAAGAATATCCCCACCATCGCTGAATGGATTGGTTCAGGCAAAAAATTCACCCTGGCCTCGGACGAGATGGTGAACTCATTCGATTCCCCCACTTGGAAACCTCACGACTGGGAGCAAAAACCCGCCCAAACTCTTGATCCGATGGACAACTGATCCCATGCAGGCCATCAACTATCTTCTCGATACCAACGCATGGTTCCGGCTATTTGACCGCCCCGAACAAATTGCTCCCAGCACCATTTCCCTCTTAAGAACCGAAAACGTTCTCGCCCTCTCCAGCATCAGCCTCATAGAGGTTGCCCAAAAAAACGCCTCCAAACGAGGTCCTCTGTTCACGCTGCCAATTGACCGATGGTTCCTTGCGGCGCTGCCATCTCAACGAATCAAAATTTTCGACATCACCCCCGAAATCGCAGCCAAGACCTACGACCTCGGCCCAGATTTCCACGGCGACCCAGCCGACCGCATCATCGCCGCTACCGCCATCATCCACAATCTCGTTCTTGTCACCTCAGACGAGTTGCTGCTATCCAACCCCCTTATTCAAACCCTGGCCACGAATTCTTCAGGTTGAACAATAATCTCGCCACCCCCAATGGGTGGCTCGGTGAACTGCGCAATCAACCCATCCACTCAAGGCACCCTAGGAAACTTGGAAAAATCCGGTTTCCTTTTTTCTACAAACGCGTTCTTCCCTTCCTTTGCTTCTTCGCTCATGTAATAAAGCAAGGTCGCATTGCCTGCCAGATCCAGCAGTCCCATCTGACCATCGCAGTCCGCGTTCAAAGCCGACTTCAAACAACGCAGGGCCAGCGGGCTGTGTTGCAGAATCTCCCTCGCCCACTTCAAGGTCTCCTCTTCCAGCTGCGCCAGCGGCACCACCGTGTTCACCAAACCCATGTCGAGCGCCTGCTGCGCATCATATTGACGACACAAATACCAAATCTCCCGCGCTTTCTTCTGTCCCACGATCCGCGCCAGATAGCTGCTGCCCAATCCGCCGTCAAACGAACCCACCTTCGGACCCGTTTGACCAAAGCGCGCGTTGTCTGCCGCAATGGTCAGATCACACACCACATGCAAGACATGACCGCCACCAATGGCATAACCCGCCACCATTGCGATGACCGGCTTCGGAATTCCACGAATCTTCTTCTGCAAATCCAACACGTTCAATCGCGGCACTCCATCGCCACCCACATAACCCGCATGTCCCCTTACCTTCTGGTCGCCACCAGAACAAAACGCATCCGGACCTTCGCCCGTCAGGATCACCACTCCGACCTCTGGATCTTCATGGGCAATGTCAAAAGCCTGCAACATCTCCTGCACCGTCAGCGGCCGGAATGCATTGCGCACCTCAGGCCGGTTGATGGTGATCTTGGCCACACCATCGCTGGTCTTTTCCAGCTTGATGTCAGTGAAGTCTTTGACGGTGGTCCACATAGGAGAAAGGGATAAGTGAAAAGAGAAAAGTAATAAGTGCCTGATCAAACTTGCCGCCTTGATCACGCAACCGCCTGCTCCATGATCCGGTTCACGCGATTGATCATGGCCTGCGTGTCATCCAGCAAACCGGCTGACATCAATGCATTGTCGAGCAACTGCTCGGCCACCAACTCGGCCAGCTCCACATTGCTGTCCTTCAAACCAAACAGTTTCAGCGCGATGGCATGCGACGGATTGATTTCGAGGATCACCGAAGGACCACCAAAATCCTCGTTCTTCAGCGCCTTCATCATCTGGCGCATCTGCGGCGTCATCTCGCCATCCGGCACCACTGCCATCGAAGGACTGCTCACCAGGCGTTTGCCCGCACGCACTTCCTGCACACGCGTGCCGAGCTTCTCCTTCACCCATGCGCAAAGGGTCTCGGTGTCTTCTTTGCTCAAGGTCTGGCCATCCGGGTTGTTGTCGCCCAGATCCACTTCGCTCGAATTGACGGCTTGCAATGGTTTGTCGCTGAACTTGCCCAGGGCACTCACGACATAGTCATCGATGCTCTCGAATAGATACAGAACCTCAAATCCTTTGCTCTTGAAAGCCTCAAGATAGGGACCGCTTTCAATCGCTGCACGACTCGGAGCAATCTGATAATAGATCGCCTTCTGCTCTTCCTTCATGCGCGACACGTAAGTGCCCAGGCTCACCACCTCGCCCGGCTCGGTCAACGATGACTCGAAACGCAGCAGCTTGGCGATGGTCTCCTTGTTCTCGAAATCCGTCGCCACGCCTTCCTTGATGAAACGTGAAAAATCCTTGTAAAACTCCGCATACTTCTTCGCATCGCCATCCGCCTCGCGCTCGAGAAACTTGATCACGCGGCCCTGCACCACACTGGCCAGTTTGCGAAACAATGAGCTGTCCTGCATTGATTCACGCGAGATGTTCAATGGCAGATCTTCGCTGTCGACCACACCGCGAATGAAGCGCATCCACTCCGGCAGGAATTTCTTTGGTTTCGCATCGATCAACACCCGACGGCAATACAAGGAAATTGCCGGTTCCATCTGACCCATGCCGAACTGCTCCGGATTGTGGGATGGCGCAAACAACAACGCATTGATGCTCAACGGCGCATCCGCATTGAAGTGGAACGTGTATTTCGGATCATCAAACGCGTGGGCGGCAAACTTGTAGAACTCCTTGTATTGCTCCTCGGTCACCTCGCTCTTGTTCTTCAGCCACAACGCTTCAATCGTGTTGATGCGCTCCCCGTTCAGCAAAATCGGGAAGGTCACAAAGTTCGAATACTTCGCGAGGATCTGCTTGATGCGCTCAGGTTTGGCAAACTCCACCGCATCGTCCTTCAACTGCAAAACCATTTTGCAGCCTCGGTTCTGGCCTTCCACTTCCTCAATGGTGTATCCGGTCGCGCCATCGCTGGTCCACACCAAGTGTTCGCCATCCTTGCGCCATGAGTGCGTGTAAACCTTCACCTCACTCGCCACCATGAAGGCGGAATAAAATCCCACACCAAACTGGCCGATCAGATTGTGCGCCCCGTCCTTGCCGGACTCCTTGAGCGCGTTCACAAATGCCTTTGAACCGGAATGGGCGATGGTGCCAAGATTCTCCACCAACTCCGCGCGCGTCATGCCGATGCCATGATCGGCAATGGTCAGCGTCTTCGCGGTTTCATCCGTGGTGATGCGGATCTCCAAAGGCAGAGCCTCATCGAAAATGTCCTTCTCGGTCAGTTGCAGAAGGCGCATTTTTTCCAGCGCATCAGAGGCGTTGCTCACCAGCTCACGCGCGAAAATTTCGCTGTCTGTGTAAAGCGAATGAATGACGATGTCGAGAAGTTGCCGGACTTCGGCCTGGAACTCATGGGTGGGAACTGCGGTGCTCATAGATGGTCAATAGAGAAAATGGTAAGAAGAATCCGAAAAGTCGGGCCATGACCATAATCAAGAACCGGCCACGATCAACCCCCTGTTGAATCAACGTGGGTCGAACCCGCCTTTCCAATTTACGGAATGGCGTGTCGATCAAGACGCTCTGTCTGACTCGAAAAGTGATTGCGGAATTTTTATGCCGACATATTCAGTGAAAATGATTTTTCGACGTCTGCGAGAGGAACTTCGTGCTCACGCGAGCAAAAAAATGGCAAAACTCCGATCCATTGAATCGAGGTTGGAAAAAATCGAGGCCAGACAAAAGCAGATCGTTGAGCAGCAAAAACGCCTAGGCGACATCCCTTTGTCGGTTTATCTGGGCGATGGCGTCGTCCTCACACGACTGCACTCAGGCCATCGAATCTATCTTTCCGCCAACGATGCGACCATCGCTGCCTCATTGATCACCCATGGTCGATGGGAACACTGGATTGAAACCGAGATCCGATCGAGGGTGAAGCCGGGCATGAAGGTTCTCGATGTCGGGGCCAATCACGGATACTACACGCTCATCATGGGTTCCATGGTGGGTCCTGAAGGGCACGTGTTCGCCTTTGAGGCAAACCGCGATCTTTCGCGGTTGTTGTCGAAATCCCTCTGTGCCAACGGATTGCAACAATCGGTCACCCTCTGTGAACAAGCTGCGTTCTCTCACGCCACCGAGCTTTACCTACATTTCGATGCCGAGTATTCCGGCGCGGGCTCGGTCTCGGAGGCTGGAACCTCCACCTCAGTCGCTGTTCCAGCCGTGCCGGTGGACGACGTGATTCCCGATGATGTCGAGCTCTCGTTCGTGAAAATTGATGCGGAAGGAAGCGAATACCATGTGCTTCAAGGCATGCGCAAAGTGCTTGCCCGCTCAACGCAATTGACCATGATCATCGAATTTTATGCCCCATGGGTCGCCCCCCACATGGATCCCTTGGCTTACCTGCAAAAATTCACCGCCGATGGCTTTACGATCCGATGCCTGTGGGAATCGGGACCAACCGGAACTTTGAGCGCCGAGCAAGTCCTCCAACAAACCGGAAAAGACGGCGTCAGCTATCTGTTGTTGGAACGATGATAGGTTCCTCACCCCGCACCCTTGACCGCGCACGGTTCCGAGATCTTCGAAATCCACCCAAAAATGGACATAAAAAAACCCGCGTCATGCGGGTGGAAAACCACGGTGGTGGAGCATAGCGGATTCGAACCGCTGACCTCTTCAATGCCATTGAAGCGCTCTACCAACTGAGCTAATACCCCGTTTCCCCGTAGAAAAGTGGAAGAACAGATTAGCGAGAGCACGCTGTCTGACAAGTGAATTCTTCAATTTTACTTCAAATGTGCGAAACATGGCGCGCACTGCTCGGAAGCATCGGGGCACAAAAAAACGATGCCGGGCTCCGGCATCGTTTTTAGTGAAACGGGATCAAGTGATCCCATCAAGGAGCAGGGCTCGCGGCAGCTTCAGCCTTCGCGCGGCGGGCTTCACGATCCTTCTTCATGCTTTCAATGCTGGCATTGGCTTTTTTGATCTGATCCTGGGTAAGCTTGCCGGCAACTTCCGCAAGAGCACCTTTGGCGACTTCGTTTTTCGGATCAACGTCAGCAGCCTGACTGAAGAAGATATAAGCGCGCTCGTAGTCGGGCTTGGGCTCTTCTCCTTTGGCGACCATCACACCGCGGAAATAAAGATTACCAAGGCGAAGAAGGGCTTCCTGACGCACACCATCAGCAGCGTTCGGCGCGTCCGCAGCTTGCATATAAGAATCAGCGGCGGTGTAAAACGGCGTGGCTTTGTCTCCTGCCATGTTGACGCCTGCTTCAGTGAGCTTGGCGTAATTCAGATGACCTTCAGGCAGGCCGGCTTGTGCGGCACGTGAAAACCATCCGGCGGCGGCGATGGGATCTTTGAGGGTGCCTGCGCCGTTGAGGTAATAAAGTCCGACTTTCTGCATGGCGAGCGGAACTCCGGCCTGGGCGGCTTGCTGGAAGCTGGTGAAGGCCTTGGTCATGTCGCGGTCAACGGTGCGGCCCTGCTCGTAGAACATGCCCACATTAAAGCTGGCGATGGGAAGATTGTTCTGGGCGGCGGCGCGGTAGAGATTGAGGGCGGTGGCCGCGTTGGCGGGGAGGTCGATTTTTTCGTCTTTGGGATCGAGATCGACACCATTGTTGAACATGTTGGCCAAAACAAATTGGGCGAGAGAGTCATTGCCCTGGGCGGCCTTGGTGTAGTTTTCGACAGCCTTCTGGAAGTCTTTGGTAACACCACCGAGTCCGTCCTGATACACACCAGCCATCTTGCGCAGACCCACAGGATTGTTCTTCTCGGCCAAGGATTGAAACTTGGCGACAGCGGCTTTGGCGTCAGCAGGAATCTCTTTGGCTCCAATTTTTCCACCTTGGAACAGCAGGGTGCCCAGGGTGTCGAGTCCACTGGCACTGCCGAGTTCGGCCGATTTGTTGAGCCACTCCCAGGCTTTCTCGCCATCAAGGCTTTCTTTGCCACCCTGACCACCATAGAACTGGCTCAGGTCGAATGCGGCGTCAGCGTCTTTTTCAGCGGCGGCAGTCTCAAGAAGTTTTTTGGCAGCTGCGGGATCGATTTTCTCACCGCCCATGCCGCGGAGGAGGACCTGGGCCATGTTGCGGCGGGCGCTGTTTTCGCCAGCTTCTGCAGCTTTCTTGATCATGTCCACCCCCTCGGTCTGGGTCGCTTGATCGCGACTGGAGGTTGCGAGCAGGGTGCCGTAGTTGTTCATGGCCTGAAGCTGGCCTTGTTTGGCGGCAAGCTCGAAATATCTGACGGATTGCTCGACGGCACCTTCCTGGTTGCTCTGGCGGCTGAGTAGGCCCATGGCGTATTGAGCGTCCTTGTCGCCCTTCTCCGCCAACTCGCGGATGGCGGTGTAGGCGGCGTTCAGTTCCGTCTGAACCGCTTCGGCTTTTTGGGTGTCAGCGATGTCGGCCAGGGCTTTTTCCAATTTCTCCACTTGGGCAACCATGTCGGGGCTGGGGTTTTTCCATTCGGAGGTATTCAGGCCGAGTGCGGCGGCCATGGCGACTAATTTTACGGAGATGAGGCTGTGAAGCATGGTTGGTTTTGGCTAGTTGAAATCGAACGTATAGACCACGACTTGCGTGGAAATGCTCATTATTGTCAAAAGCAATGTAAGGAATCAAGATGTTCCGTGATTTTGTCGGAAAAAATGCCGCCAGTCTTGTTTGGCATTGCTTTGGGTGGCGATTTATGGGGAACTGGACGGGTATGTTGACGAATGTGGACGCAACTTTGATGCAGGGCCGGGTGCATGGTCTGGCGTTGCGGCATCGTTTGATGCACAACTGGCGGGAGGGTCGTTTGATGCTGACCACAATCGTGTTGTTCATGCTGCTCTACATGGTAGTAGCCTTCGCGCTGGTGAACAAAGGCATGATCTTTGTGCATCGGTTGCCATTGATTGGTCCGGTGTTGACGGAGCGGATTCTGTTTCTGCTGTTCTTCTTTTTCTTTGTGATGCTGATTCTGTCGAATGCGGCGATTACCGGCATCGGATTGTTCCGGCGGCAGGAGACCGGATGGATGCTCAGCCTGCCGGTTCCGCATGCGAGTGTGGTGATGTGGAAAACGGTGGAGGGAATGCTGTTGTCGAGCTGGGGGTTGCTCCTGCTGAGTGCGCCAATCCTGGCAGGGTTCGGGGAGGCATTTGATGCTGGTCCGGCGTTCTATGTGGTGAGCGTGCCTGCGATTTTGTGTTTGATTGCAGTGGCTTCCAACGTGAGCACCTGGCTGCTGCTTCTGGTGATCCGGTTTTACCGACCCTGGTGGTTGAAGGTGGCGGTGGTGGTATTGGTGGTTTTGGTGGGGATGATCGTTTTCCAAATGCGCGATGCCCGCTCCACACGTCTCGTTTCCGGAGACGTGGCAGCCAATGCGAATCAGATCCTTCGCCACACCCAAATCTGTGCTCACCCCCTGCTACCGAGTTCATGGGTAGCGGAGACGGTGATCGCCGCAGGAAGATCGCTGACGGGAAAGGTCGTTTTCTACAACCTGATCCTCCTGAGCTATGCCTCCGCTGCATGGGTGCTCACTTCGTGGCTGGCAGGGAAATTGTTTTATCCAACGTGGAACCGTTCATTGCGGCGGGCGGAGCAAAAGCGTAAACGCAATGATGATCATGCCGGCCATCGATCATCCGGATGGCTGGATTGGGTGGGCGATCGTCTGGGCTGGGACAGGGCAACGCGGGCGCTGTTGGCCAAAGACGGCTACACGTTCATCCGCGAGCCGATGCAGTGGGGACAGTGTGCGCTGATTTTCGGTCTGCTGCTTCTCTACACCTCGAATCTCCGGCATCTGGGATACAACTACCGCGATTCGCTGTGGAGCGCGGTGATCAGCTATTTGAATCTCACGGTGTGCTGTCTGGCGATGTCGACGCTTACCACGCGGTTTGTATTCCCGCAATTCAGCCTGGAGGGACAACGCTTGTGGATTTTGGGACTGGCACCGTTCTCACTGAAAAAGGTGCTCAATCAAAAACTGGTGACGAATCTGGTCGCCTCCACTCCATTGACGGTGCTGCTGGTGGCGGTGTCGAGCTACAGTCTGGATCTCCCGATGCATCGGGCGCTGTTTTTCATCGCGCTGATCATGATGCTGACGGTCGGTCTGAATGTGTTGTCACTGTCCTTGGGGGTTCTGCTGCCCAATTTCAAGGAAACCAATTCCGCAAAGATCGTGTCCGGATTCGGCGGGACGCTGTGTCTGGTGCTGAGCTTCTTTTACATTGTGCTGGGAGTGACCATGGCGATCTACCCAACGTATCGGGAGCGAACTGGCGAGTCGCGCAAGACTCCAACCATGGAGCAGTTCTACGAATGGGAGTTCACCGCGATCGGAATGGTGGCAGCTCTCACCGTTGTAGTGGCTGGGATTCCCTACTTTTTTGCGCTACAGCGAACAAAAAGACTGGCAAAGTTAGGTAATCTGTAATATCTAGAAGGGTCAACAAAGATCCCTAGTATGGCACGAACCTCTCGAGAATTGTTTGCTGAAGATAATGTTCCGGTTCTCAGGTTTGAGGATTCTGACGATTTTCAGGCCGTGCGCGGATCATCGAATGGTCATGGAAGGGTCGATCCAATGCACGCGATGACTTCTGAAGATGACCCCTTTACCGAACTGAAGCACAAGCAGGAATCGCTGTTGCGTATCCGTCAAGAGTTGGAGAAAACTCAACGCGAAACGGAAGAGCTGGAACTGCGCAAGAACAAGGAGGAGCGTTTCTCCAATGGTCGGCGAGAAGTTTGTGAGCGACTGGCGCGTTCGTTGGCCAAGCTTGACCGTGAACTTTACAATTCTCAGAAGGCAATTGAAGAAATCTCAACGGCACGCGATTCGTTCCAGAGACATCTCGATGCGCTGCGCGACATTCATCCCGAGTCCTGGCATCGCGGTGCTTTGGAGGAGGAACTGGATCGCTCCATTGGAGCGGTGGAGGACGCGGAAGATGACTACTCAAAAGCCATTCGACGTCTGGCCACGGTGATGCCGATGCGTGAAGAAGGCGGTGCTTTTGCGGCGCTCGCCAGCGGCATGCTGCCTGCGGATTTCAAGGGCTGGATGCTGTTGGGATTCGCCTTCACTCTGCCGGTGATGCTCGCCGCGATTGGCGTGGTGATGTGGATCAAATATTTGCCTTAAGGAACACAAACCTGCCTACCCTGCTGCCATGTCTGCCAACAAACGCATTCGCAAACCATCCACAGCAAAAACCGCCAAGGATTTGCTGGCATTGGACATGCCTTCGACCGTGAGGAAACCCAAGGTTTTGAAGGACAAGGCAGAGCTGTTGAAAGATGAGGTGCACCGGCTGGAAGTGGCCATCGCCGCAACTTCGAAGGTTTTTTCGGAGCAGCGTCGGCGCCGCAATGATGATGAGCTGCCACCACCCGAGCGATCCGCCCCAAAACGTCGCGGTGAACAGCGTCTGACGCTCGCCCAAGCCAGTGAAAAACGCCGGGTGTTTTACATGCAAGTGCTGGAGTTCACCGTCACCGCACTGTTGTTTGTCGGCGCGTGCGCGTGGCTTTACCAGTGGTGGTTGAGCCGCTCGGCGAACTAGGGCTCGCTAGGTGCTGACGGACAACCGGGTTGTGTAACCAAGCAATTGTCCATGTCCCAACGGGACGACTCCTCTAAGTCCGGCACAAGGTGCCGGGATGTGATGAATCGTCCCAACGGATCGGAGAATTTGCCACGCACCATCAATCCCCGCATCAGCGGGTGACGGGTCGTTGATGAAGTCGTGAAACGGCACCTTCATGACTGGTGGTGAGACTGGAGCTGTCGTCCACACTGATCTGCAGATCGCGCACCAAGCCATTGTTGAGACGGTAGGTCCAGCCATTCACGGTGAGTTGTTGACCGCTCGCCCAGGCGTTTTCAACGACCGTCGTTTTACAGACATTGACGACCTGTTCAATGACATTCAACTCGCAAAGTCGGTCGACGCGATCCTTGTCATCTTCGATTTCGTTGAGGTGCTCCTGGTGCTTATCCGCAACAGACTGCACATGGCGCAACCAGTTGTCGATGAGTCCGAGTTTTCTTCTTTCCAGTGCCGCCTGAACGCCACCGCAACCATAGTGACCAACAACAAGAATATGCTTTACCTTGAGGACTTCGACGGCGTATTGAAGCACGCTAAGGCAGTTAAGATCGGTCTGGACCACTACGTTGGCAACGTTGCGATGCACAAACAATTCGCCGGGCATGAGACCCACGATCTCGTTTGCGGGCACGCGACTATCGGCACACCCAATCCAAAGGTATTCAGGTTCCTGCTGCGAGACCAGACGGCTAAAAAATTCGGGATCTTCCTGGCGGCGAGCCTCAGACCAGGCACGGTTTTGATCAATGAGAGGTTGGAGAGGACGATTGGTCATGGATGAGATCCATAGCACAGCCGCTGTCGGAGGAAAGTGGATAGATTCTGGCACCATCCCACTTGCGCCATGGCCCAATGCAGGCAGGTTTTGTCATGCCGCCTGACACCTCGCTCACTTTGCTGGCAGAAGATTTGTGGATCATCCACCACCCGCTGCACATTCTCGGGGCCAACTTTGGTCGCAACACCACCATCATCCGACTCAGCGATGCCCTGCTCATCCATTCAAGCGCACCGTTTTCAGAAGAAAACGTTCATGCCATCAATGCGCTTGGCACCGCGACATGGGCCATCGAAGCGACCCTGTTGCATGACACTTTCACCGACCGATTCTCCGCGAACTGGCCGACAATTCCCCTCTTTGCTCCTCAACAATTTAAGGTGGCCAATGCCATCAAGAACTACCCACTTTCCCCGCCCCCTGCTGACTGGAAGGATCACATTGATGTCTTAAAAATCGATGGGGTCCCTCAGTCCGAGGAGTATGCCATTTTTCATCGGGCTTCACGCACCTTGATCATGGCTGACATCGTCTTCAACCTCAGCCCTGGTTCGAATTTCTGGACGAAGCTTATCTTGCGCAGTCTCTCCGGCTTGAGACCAGAGCCAGATGTCAGCCGTCTGTTCCGAATGATCATCAAAGACCGCGCGGCGTTTTCGCGATCCATTGAACGTTTGATGGCGTGGGACTTCGACCGTGTCATCGTCGGTCACGGCAGAGTCATCGAAACCAATGGCAAACAAATCCTCGCAGGCATCTGGCGGAAACACGGCTTCATGCCCTGACCTAAAAAAACAGCCGACTCTCGTTCGACACGAGAGCCGGCTGTTTGAATTTTCAGATCTCGAAGATCAGAGTTTGGTGTATCCCACGCTCTCGCAAGGCATGTCCCAAAGACGCTTCAATTCATCGTCGAGTTTCATGATGCTGATCGACACGCCAGCCATCTCCTGACAGGTCACGATGCTGTCGACAATCGTGTGATGAATTTTCAGTCCGCGCGCCTCAAGAATCGGCTTGGCGGACTTCAACAGGATGAGCAATTCCATCATGTGGGTGCTGCCAAGGCTGTTCACGAACAACACAATTTCATCTCCGGCATTCAACTCCATGTCATCGCCGAAGATCAGGTCGAGCATCTTCGGAGCGAGTTCGTTCGCGGTGCACATCGGGATCAGCGCGATCCCCTTTTCGCCGTGGATGCCCATGCCAAGACCGATGACGTCATCAGCAAGATCGAAGGTGGGTTGTCCAGTCGCTGGAATGCTGCCTGGTTTGGTAGAAACTCCCACAGAACGGGTGTGATCGACCGCCTTTTGCGTGATGCGCACCAGCTCATCCAGCGTGTCTACCGTGGCCGCTGCCGCACCGGCAATCTTCACGATGGGCACCAGACCAGCAACGCCACGGCGTTTGTCTTTTTCAGAAGTCGGAGCAGAGGCCACATCGTCATTGATGATCACCGTGCGAACTTCAATGCCTTCTTCCTCGGCAAGCTCAGCGCCGATGTCGAAATTCATCACGTCACCCGCGTAGTTGCCATAAAGATAAAGCACGCCTTTGCCACGATTCACCGCCTGGGTGGCTTCGAGCACGATGTCTGGAGGAGGAGCCGCAAAGATGTCACCAACCGCCGCGCCATCGCCCATGTTTTTGCCCACCAAGCCGTGATAAATGGGCTCATGACCGGCACCGCCACCAATCAACAACGCGGGAGCATCCGGCCTCAGATCATTCATCACGATGCTGCGTTTGCCGACTTTACGGGCTTTGCCATCATAGGCGAGCACCAAACCTTCAAAGAGTTCATCGGCACAAGTGAGAGGATCGTTGATGATTTTTTTGGCGCTGTTGCTCATGAGGAAGTGGTTGGATTGGCAGAGGTTACGTTTTGGACGACCCCCTTTCTAGCGAGCACAACCCCGCTTGTCAAAGCGACAAACGCGCAGAAAGCGCCTGAATGGCCGAATCCAGTGGTTTAAACCCGGAACAATGCGCCCAATTTTTTGCCCAAAATGAGGCCCGCTCCCAGCAACGTTACCCCCAGGAAGAGCATGGCCCAAACCCCCAACGCGGCAGCAAGAAATGGTCCCGTTCCCAGCGCGCCCACCAGAGAATAGATCGCTTTCGTGATCGGATAATGCGTGGCCTGTTGCGCCAGGATCATCGAATCCGAGACCTCAAGCATGGCAAATGAAAACGCCAAAAGGCCACCGGCGATCAGGTTGGGCAAAATCAATGGCAAAGTCACTTTCCACAGCGCTTTCAAAGGTGGACAACCCAAATTTTGCGCCGCTTCCTCCAGCGTTGGACTCACCTGCTGGAATCCCGCACTCGCCGATCGCACCACATACGGCAGGCGCCGAACCGCGTAGGCCACGATCAACAACAACACCGGATCTTCGCCGATCATCAACCAGTGAAAAGGCTGCCCTTCCCGAGCCATGGCCAAATACCCAAACGCCAGCACCAGACCCGGCACCGCCAGCGGCAGCATTGCCATCGCATCCAGCAACTGCCTCCCCCAGATCTTCGTCCGCACATTCACATAAGCCACCCCGATGCCCAGAACCAAATCCAGCAAGGTCGCAAATGACGCATACTTCAGGCTGTTGGAAATCGCCGTGAGGGTCAGCTCATGACTCAACGCGCCGGAGTAATGAGCCAGCGTCAGCCCTTCAGGGAAAACGGTTTGATACCAATCGGTCGAAACCGACAACATCAACACCCCGATATGCGGAATCACCGCCGCTCCGATGCACAACACAAAACTCATCGTGCAAAGCCAGGCCCCCAGCGGCTTCGGCCGGATCATCTCGCGACCCATCGTTGCCCGTCCACCGCCACTCGCATTGCCCCGCTCAAACATCAGTTTGCTGGTGGCATACATCAGCGTCGTCAAGGTCAGCAACACCACCACCAGCGCATACGGAAACGGGTTTCCGCTCAGGTCCTTGATCGCATTAAAAATCTGCACACTGGTCACCATCTGGTAATCAAACACCAGCGGCACGCCCAATTCCGTGAAACCCCAGATGAACACAATCGTGCCCCCTGCAAAAACTCCGGGCATGATCAGCGGCAACGTCACCTTCCAAAACCGTCGCCAAGGGGGACACCCCAGATTCGCTGCCGCATCTTCCAGCGCCGGATCAAGATTCGACAACGCCGCCGTCACATTCAAATACAGGATCGGATACAAATGCAGCACGTTCATGATGATGATGCCCACCATCTGCCCCTGCCCCAGCCAGTCCACCGGATGCTCCGGGTCCATCAACCCAATCTGCATCAAAAAACTGTTGATCGAACCCGCCTGACCCAGCATCGCCCGCACCCCGATTGCGCCCACAAACGGCGGAAGGATCATCGGCACCAGGATCAGCGAATTCAGCAACGGCTTGCCCGGAAACTCATAACGCGTGAACACCAGCGCCAATGGCACCGCCACAATAAGGCATCCGAGGGTCGTGAACGATCCCATGATCAGCGAATTCCACAACCCTTCGCGATAAACCGGATTGCGAAAAACCTCCCACACATACTCCAGCGTAAAGCCACCCTTCGTCGACACAAAAGCGACCTCCAGCGTGCTCCAGATCGGCATCAGAAAGAAGCACGCAAAAAACAGCGTCATCGCTCCGAAAACCGACCATGTGAAAGAACGAGACATCGATTATTTCCCCTCCTTCGCCAGTTGATAAGCCAGCTCATAATGCCGCCGAAAACGCTGAGTCATCTCCCGAGTCAAACGCATCTCCAGCTCCTTGTCCTTCTTGCCAAGATCCGCCGCCAGTCGCTTGGTCGCCTCATAGTTCACCAGACTCACATCCTCAAAAGCCGCCACCGCACGAGGAGGAAAATCCGCCGCGATGATGGCCTTCCACGCCCGCTGTTGATCCGCATGAACGTGAATGCACATCACCTTCACCAGAAATCTCACCGCCCCAAACAATGACCCCGTCCACTCTGGCCGGTAAGTGAAAAGCTTCGCCTGCTCAAACGGCAACAAACCGGCATCGGTCATCAAAGCCTGATTCTCCGCCGTGTAAAAATCGCGTCGCACCGGCAGACGTCGCAACGCTGCCTCCTGCGGTCCGCCCGCCGTCCCTGGCTGGTAGTTCCATAACTTCTGCCCTTCCGGCGTCAGCACAAACTCCATGAACGCCATCGCCAGTTCAGGATCGGGAGCGCCACGCAACATCGCCACCGGGTCCACCCCGATGCTCGATCCACCCACCGGGGCCACAAAATGAATCCGTGTGCTGCCATCCGCCTTCCTCACCTGTTCCTCAAAACTGCGACCATAAAAATCGATGCACATGCCCGCCGCTGAATCACCCTGACAAACCTCCAACGGAATCTTGGTGGCCGAATCCGTAAAATACCGCGCATTGGCACTCACCCTTTGAATCAATCGCAATCCCCTCTCCCACCCCTGTTCCAAAGCCGCCTTCAATCGTGTCTCTTCCGTGCTGAACGTCGCCGGATCTTTCGTCAACTCCTCCAGCCGCAACTGCATTTGCTGCTGAATCAATTGCTCCAATGACTTCGTCACCGTGCCGCTTTTGTTCGGATCCGACAGCGCCACCTGCCCGATCAATCGCGGATCCGCCAGATCCGCCCATTGCGTTGGAGCCTTCTCGACCCCCAACCGCTTCAATACATCCGAGTTGTAACAAATCCCCAAACTCGAAAGACAGGTTCCCACCCACCTCATTTCCTGGTCGTAAAATGGCTCACCACTCACACTTGGAGGGATCACTTCATCCGTGAACCAGTCCGGATGCTTTTCTCTCAACGGCTTCAACCCAAATTTTCCCGACGGATCAGCCGCCACCAAAATTCCCGCCGAAGCTTGCTGCTCGAAATCAAAAGAACCGCCCCCGAAAAACAGATCAATGCCAATCCCCACGTTCGATTCCATAAATGCCCGCCGCGCCACGCCTGCCGCCGACTCATCCGTCGATTTCAGTTTTGAATTCGCATAGGCCAGCCCCACTTCATGCGACCAATCCTTCTTCAGCGTCCGCGTCCAATAATGCTGAAACGCCCCGCCATATTCCGACCTCAACAGCATCGCCAATTCCGCCGTTCCACCCGTCCGCCAGTCGATATAAACCACCTGACCCGTTTTTTCACGCCAGTAGCGCGTGAATGCCAAGGCAAATTCCTGGCGGATTTTTTCGTGATGCGGCGTCAATATCACCAAACGCCGGTCATACGAAGCAGGTGCCGTGCTTTCTTTCGGCTTGAGCAACCACGGTGCCGCCAGCACCACCAGCATCGCCACCAACACCCACACCTCCCGCCGCCAGCCCTTGCGGACAGGCACCAACTCAGCAGGCGGGGCATCGGGAGCAGCAGCATCCATACACAATTGAACAAGCGACGTCTCCAGAGAAGCGGATTCCATTCCAAACGCAACCAAACACTCGTGACAAGCGTCTCCATTCTTCCCCGGCGAACGCATTTTTCATCTCCCACCTTGCCATGGCCCCACACCCGTTCCATAATGCCGACCCTCGATTTTCCGAATGAGCGATCCAATCAGGCATGAATGCGGCATAGCGGTCGTGCGGCTTCTAAAGCCGCTGGGCTACTACCATCACAAATACGGCAGCGCCCTTTGGGGACTGGACAAGCTTCACGCGCTCATGATCAAGCAGCGCAACCGCGGTCAGGACGGCATGGGCGTCGGCTGTGTGAAGCTCAACATGCAGCCCGGCCAGCCCTACATGTTCCGGCTGCGCTCCAGCAAAAGCAATTCCATGGAAGAAGTCTTCGGCGAAATCGAAGACGACTACAAAACCACCGCGAAACAGATCAATCGCGAGCGCAAAATCACCGCCCGCGAGCGCGGCACCGACTACGTCAAATTCGAGAACGATTCAGAAGCCATCAAAAACCACTTCGACTACGGCGGTGAAGTGCTGGTTGGCCACCTTCGCTATGGCACCTCCGGCAGCTTCGGCAAAGCCTCCTGCCACCCCTACCTGCGCCGCAGCAACTGGCCGACGCGCAGCCTCATCGTCCTCGGCAACTTCAACATGACCAACACCCGCGAACTCAACGACATCATGCGTCGTCGCGGCCAGCATCCGGTTGTCGATACCGACACCCAGACCGTTCTCGAAGAAATCGGCTTCCATCTCGACGAAGCCCACACCAGTCTCTACCACGACCTCCGCGGCAAGATGGACGGCATCGAAATTCCCGCCGAAATCAGCCGCCAGCTTGATGTCACCCAGGTCATCAGTGAATCCGCCGCCCACTGGGACGGTGGTTACGCCATCGCCGGCACCATCGGCAACGGCGACGCCTTCGTGATGCGCGATCCCAATGCGATTCGCCCCTGCTTCTACGTTCAGACCGACGAATACATCGCCTTTGCCAGCGAACGTGCCGCCCTTCGCTCCGTGTTCGAACTCGAAGAAACCGACACCCACGAACTCCCCGCCGCCCACGTCGCGGTGATCAAAAGTGACGGACGATTCTCCATCAATTCGTTCGCTGAACCTCGTCTCCCCACCCCCTGCTCCTTCGAGCGCATCTACTTCTCACGCGGCAACGACGCCTCCATTTATCACGATCGCAAAGCCCTCGGTGAAGCCCTCGTTCCCCAGCTTCTCGAAGCCGTTGGCAACGACCTCGCCAACACCGTCCTCAGCTTCGTCCCCAACACCGCCGAAACCGCCTACTACGGCCTTATGGACGGCCTGCGCAAACAGCGTCGCGCAGAAGTCAAAGCGGCCCTGCTTGAAATGATCCAACGCGGCGAGTTCGACGAATCCAAGATTGACGATCTCATTCTGCAAAACTGGCCGCGCTCCGAAAAAATTGCCCACAAGGACATCAAGAGTCGCACTTTCATCTCCCAGGAAAGCGGTCGCGACCAGCTCGTCTCCAGCGTTTACGACATCACCTACGGCGTCGTCAAACCCGACGACCATTTGGTGATCGTTGACGACTCCATCGTGCGTGGCACCACTCTTAAACAAAGCATCCTGCGCATCCTCGCCCGCACCAACCCACGCAGCATCGTGGTCGTTTCCACCGCCCCGCAGATCCGCTACCCGGACTGCTACGGCATCGACATGAGCGAACTCGGCAAATTTATTGCCTTCCAGGCTGCCATCGCCCTGCTCAAGGAAACCGGACACCGCGACGTTATCGAACACACCTACCAAAACTGCATTGAGGAGCTCAAAAAGCCCGCTCACGAACAAAGAAACGTCGTTCAAGACATCTACGCTCCGTTCACCGACGAAGAAATCTCCGCCAAAATCGCCGAACTCGTCCGCCCGCAAAGCTCCGCCTGGAAAGGCGATCTGCGCGTCATCTATCAAACCGTTGAAAACCTCCACACCGCCTTGAACAGCAACGCAGGCGACTGGTATTTCAGCGGCAACTTCCCCACCCCCGGCGGCTATCCCGTCGTCAACGGAGCGTTCATCCGCTACCACGAAAAACGCCCCGGCCGCGCCTACGACACCTTGTTTTAAACTAACCCCGAGTGTTCAGGTTCAGGTTTCAGTGTTCAGGAATGAATCAGTGACCCCAGAGCCTCCGACCTGAAAAACTGAAACCTGAAAACCGAAAACTTTAGAATGAAAATCCTCGTTACCGGCAAAGGCGGACGCGAACACGCCATCCTCACCGCGCTGCGCGAAAGCGCTCCTGATGCCCACCTTTACGTTTGGCCCGGCAGCGACGCCATGCAAAGTCTCGCCACCCGCGTTGAAGCCACCGGACTCGTCGATCTCGTCGCCTTCATGCAACGCGAACAAATCGATCTCTGCGTCGCCGGAGAAGAATCCTGGCTCGTCAAGGATCGCGGCCTCGCCAACATCTGCGCCGAAGTCGGCATCCCCTGCTGGGGCCCGCTTAAAGAGTCCGCGCAGCTCGAAGCCAGCAAAACCTTCGCCAAAAACTTTCTCCAGCGTCACCACATCCCCACCGCGAACTGCACCGTCGCCCAGACTCATCGCGACGCCGTCCGTGCCCTTGGCACCTATCCCATCGTCCTCAAATTCGACGGACTCGCCGCCGGCAAGGGCGTCGCCGTCTGTCAGGACGAAGCCAGCGCCCTTGAGTTCATCGACGAAGTTTTCACCAAACAAACCTTCGGCACCGGCGACTTGATCATCGAACAATGCCTCACCGGCCCTGAGATCTCCATTTTCGCCTCCGTCTGCGGCGACAAATACCACATCCTCATGCCCGCGCGTGACTACAAGCGCATCGGTGACAACGATGAAGGCCCCAACACCGGCGGCATGGGAGCGGTAGCCTCGCGTGACATCATCAGCGACGAACTCCTCGCTCAAATCGAGCAGACCATTGTCCAACCCACCGTCGCCGGTCTCCAGCAAGACGGCCTCGTTTACCACGGCTTCCTCTATTTCGGCCTCATGCTCACTCCCAGCGGACCACAGGTCATCGAATACAATTGCCGATTTGGCGATCCCGAAGCCGAAGCCGTTCTGCCAATGATCCAGGGCGACTTTGCCCACTATCTCCTCTGCGCGGCCAAGGGAGACCTCAAGCGCAACCTCATTCATTTCCGCGACGGCTGGAGCACCTGCCTCATCCTCGCCAGCGACGGTTATCCGGCAACCTCACGCAACGGCGACCTCATCAGCGGACTCGATCAGATCACTCAATCACGCGTCTATCATTGCGGCACCCGTAAAAACGCCGATGGCCAATACCAAACCAATGGGGGACGCGTCCTCGCCATCGTCGCGCAGGGTGATACCCGCGAAGCCGCCCGCGAAGCCGCCTACGCTGACCTCAAAAAAGTCAGTTTCCCCGGCCAGCAAAGCCGCACCGACATCGCCAAACTTCATTTTGAGTAACACCGATTTTCGGCCTGTGCGCAAGCCGGACATCCCAAGCACGGGCAACCCCCGTGCTTTTTCGTGCCTCAACCCCACTCAACACTTGCAACCAAATCACTCTCCCGCCAAACTCCCTGCGTAATGCCGGACCCCGCGCCGCTCTTCGATCACCAGGCCATCACCCAGCGCATCGAGCGCCTTGCCAACCTCATTCGCGAGAATCATCCCGACGGAAATCTCGCCCTCGTCGGCATTCACAGTCGCGGCGTGCCGCTCGCCGAACGCCTCTACGCACTCCTCAAACCGCACTTCCCCGACCTTGAACTCGGCCGTGTCGACATCTCCCTCTATCGCGACGACCTCGGCAATCTCGCTACCATCCCGAAACTCATCGGCTCCGACATCCCCTTCGACCTCGACGACAAAAACGTCATCCTCTGCGACGAAGTGACCTACACCGGTCGAACCACCCGGGCCGCCATTGAAGAACTGCTAGACTACGGACGTCCCGCCAAGGTCGAGATCGCCGCCTTCATCGATCGCGATGGCCGCGAGTTCCCCATCCACGCCGCCTACATTGGCGAGCATCTCGACATCCTTCCGCATCAACGCGTCCAGGTTCGCTTCACCGAAGTCGACGGCGAAGACGCCGTTTACATTCAGGATCACGACATCCGCCGCCCATCATGACACCCCGCAAAGACCTGCTCGACATCCAGAGCCTTACCGATGAGGAGATTGAATTCGTCCTCAGCAATGCCGTCCCTTTTAAAAATCTCTTCAAACGCTCCGTCAAAAAAGTCCCCACCCTGCGTGGTCGCACCGTATTGACCCTCTTCTACGAGCCAAGCACCCGCACGCTGTCCTCATTCGAAGTTGCCGCCAGCCGCCTCTCCGCCGACGTGATTAACTTCTCCGTCAGCACCTCTTCGGTGGTCAAAGGCGAATCCGTCCTCGACACGATCTCGACCTTGGAAGCCATGCGCACCGACTACGTAGTGGTCCGCCACAGCACCTCGGGCATCCCCAATCTCATCGCTAAAAACACCACCGCTTCCGTCATCAACGCGGGCGATGGCTTCCACGCCCACCCCACCCAGGCGCTGCTCGACGCCTTCACCCTTCGCGAGGTCTTCGGCGACAATCTCAGCAACAAACGCATCGCGTTCGTCGGCGACATCCAGCACTCGCGTGTTGCCCGCTCCACCAACCTTCTCTGCCGTCGGCTTGGCATGAAGACGGCCATGCTCGCCCCCAGTTCGCTCATCCCGCGCAATCATCCTCCCGAGGTCGACATCTTCAATGACTGGACCAGTCTCCACGCCTGGAACCCCGATGTTATCTACCTCCTGCGCGTCCAATCCGAACGTCAAAACGTCCCCTTCTTTCCCAGCCTTGGCGAATACCACAAAATCTACGGCCTCACCGACGAGCGACTCAAACCCATCCGCGACCGCGGCCTCTACGTCATGCATCCCGGCCCGGTCAACCGTGGCGTCGAACTCACCGACAACGTCATGAGCTACGAACGCAGCCTCATCAACCAGCAGGTCGAAAACGGCATCGCCGTGCGCATGAGCGTGCTTCACTGGCTTCGTCCAGGCTCACTGGAGTAGCTTTTCCTCCCGTTTCTACCCCGTCGAAACCATTTGCGCCCCGCCCACCCCGGTGGTAGCGAACTCACCCGCATTTCTCCTCTCACGCACCGCATGAAATCCCATCAGCTCGTTTCCTCCATCAGCCCTGAACTCAAACAGGACATCATTCTTTACGTTCAAACGGAAACCAAAGAGGCCTTCCGCACCGCCCTCTTCCAAATTGGAGCCCAGCGCAAATTGCGTCCCCAATATTTTCAAAACAAAAGCCGCGCCGAACAGGGAGCCTGGCTCACCAAACAGCTCGAACTGAAAACCTTCGACAGCGTGGCCGAGCAGATTCTGCAACTCTGGCTCCTCAAAGCAAAGGTGCCCATGCTCACCGCCTTCCTCGACGCCGCCGACATCAAGCATGATGGACAAGGCCAGGTCGACGACCTCCCCGATGAACTCACCACGGAGCAGATCAGCAAAGGTGTCGATGCCATGCTTGTGGATAACAAAGGCGAAGAAGTCGCCCTTTACCTGCACCTCTTCCAAAGCCAGCGCCCTGACGGATGGCCCACCATCACCGAAGCGCTCGAGTCCCGTCCAGAACTCAAACTGGGCGCGGCATAATTGTCCTCAAGAGATCTCTGGATTTTAAAGGACCGGTGGCATCAACCACCGGTTTTTTTGTGGGTTGAATCCGATCAATTGGCGGTCGATTTGCCGAAAAATTTACCGAACAACCAGACCACGAACATCAGCACCGCTGCCATCCAAAGCAAATTGAGAAAGAAACCGGTCACGGCAAACACCACCTTGGCAACCAACCAGATGACCAGCAATATGACGGCGATTCCAGGCAAAGAATTTTTCATATACAGATAGAAACGGCCCGATATCCCTTATCGCGCCTCTTCAAATCCACCAATCCGAAGTGCATTGATGGCTTGACGCCTTTTCCATCGGTCTGTTAAAACTTGAGGACGCCATCGAAAAGGAAACGGCATTCCTCTCACCGGCCCTAATTCTCCCGACGCCACCAATACGCCTTCCCACCTTAACACGCCATGTTTGCAAACACCCCAGCAGCCAGATCGTCCATCCGTCAACTCGCAGCGCTGCTGATGGCCGGCGTTCTCTCCCTTTCATCGACGTCTTTTTCTGCCGAATTTTTTTGGGACGCTAACACAGGTGCCGCTGGCAACCAGAATGGCAGTGGCCTTTGGAACAACGATCCCGCCAGCCTGAATTGGACCCCGTCAGTGGCAGGAACCAACGGAGCCTGGATCAACGCCTCCGACAGCATCGCCAACCTCTCTGCTTCAGCCGGCTACACCAATCCCGCCATCGGCGGCACCATCACCCTCGGCGAAAACATTTTTCTCAACCAACTCATCTTCGGCAGCCAGGCCGGAGCCTACCAGATCACCCCCGCCTCCGGAACCCAACAACTCCAGTTCGATGGCATCGCACCCGCCATCCATAGCGACTCCACCCAGCCCCTCACCATCTCCACCGGCATCACCAGCACCGGCCCCTTAAAAAAAACCGGCAGCGGTCGCATCATCCTCAACTCCCCCACCTCCCTCGCCGACCTCAATATTCAAAACGGTGCCGTCCAACTCAACACCTCCGGCACCCTTCCTTCCACCACCAACCTCACCCTCGGCACCCCCACCACCGCAGGCACCCTCGATGTCCGTGCCGACCAATCCCTCGCCAGCCTCACCTTCCAAAGCCGCTCCAACGCCACCACCAACCTCGTCAACATCGCCGCCGACACCACCCTCACCGTCAACGGCGCCCTCACCAACGGCATCCTCGACGGCACCAGCGCCAGCAACACCACGAACACCACCGTCAGCGGCGCCGGACACCTCATCGTCAACACCCCCACCGCCAACCTCACCGTATCCAGCGGCAACGATACCGGCACCAGCACCCAATTGCTCAATCTCGCCAACCTCGAACAATTCACCAGCACCACCAACAACATCTACGTGGGTCGCGCCACCACCAACACCTCCGCCTTTGCCTCCACCGGCCGCCCCCAGTCTACCCTCGTCCTTGCACGCAACAACGAACTCACCGCCAACAACCTCCTCCTCGGCATCAACACCCAGGTCACCTCCAGCAGCTTTCTCGACCTCGGCACCACCAACACCCTCAACATCAACACCATCGTCGCCGGTGGTGGACGCTCCATCGGCACCATGCGTTTCACCGCAGGCACCATCAACCCCACCCTCACCCTTCGCGGCCAAACCGGTGGCACCTCCCGCACCAACATCTTCGTCGCCGACTCACGCAACGCCTCAAGCCTCTCCACCACCGGCGGCTCCAGCACCTCCGAAGGCCACCTCAACTTCACCGGCGGCACCGTCGATCTCCTCATTGACAACCTCAACCTCGCCCTCGGCGGCACCGACAACGGCGGCTTCAACGGCGGGGCCTACGGCAAAGCCATCGGCACTTTCACCTTCGGCGGCACCGACAGCAGCGTCGACATCAATCACCTCAACCTCGGCATCGCCGTTTCCACCAACCTCGTCGCCGCCAACAGCCCCGACCCCGTCACCACCACCGAAGCCACCTTCACCATGAATGGCGGCTTTCTCGTCGTCAACAACAGCATGACCCTCGGCATCAGCCAGGACCCCGACTCCGGCAACCAGCAAGCCATCACCTCCACCTTCAACCTCAATGCCGGCGTCGCCTCCATCAACTCCGACATCATCCTCGGCTCCCACCAAAGCAGCGGCACCGGTCCCATCACCGCCACCCTCAACCTCAACGGTGGCCAACTCTCAATCAACGGCGACATCGTCCGTGGCGACACCAACACCATCGGCACCGTCAACCTCAACGGCACCCACCTCAACCTCAACAACCACGCCATCGGCGACGCCATCAACCCTGTCACCCTCAACCTCCAAAGCGGCCTCCTCTCCAACCTCAGCGAACTCAATGGCGGAGCAGACCTCGTCAAAACCGGCCCGGGCACCCTCATCCTCAGTGGCACCAACACCCACACCGGCAATACCGTCATCGAAAATGGACGCCTCCTCGTCGACACCACCACCGCCCTGCAAAACACCGCCGGCATCGACGTCCGCAGCGGCGGCACCTTCGACTTCAACGACCGCCTCGGCGGCACCCTCACCCTCTCCGCCCTCACCCTTGCCGACGGCTCCGCCATCGGTGCCCAACTCGGCAGCGCCACCGGCTCCATCCAAACCGCAGCCGTCGTGCAAACCGCCACCAACGCCCAGATCGCCGTCAACATCCACCACAACGGACCCACCCCACCCCCCGCCAGCTCCGTCATCCTCGACGCTGCCGGCGGCCTCACCGCCAATGGTGCCACTTACTCCCTCGGCATTGTCTACAACAACACCGACTTCACCGTCGCCATCGTCGCCTCCCCCACCCAGATCACCGCCAACACCACCGCCGCAGGCCCCCTCACCGCCGCCTACTGGAAAGGTGGATTCACCCCCGCCAACAACGTCTGGTCAGCCTCCAACGGCTCCACCCTCAGCAACTGGTCCGCCACCATCGACGGGGCCACCGACACCGGCCTCGTCCCCGGAGCGATGACCGACGTCTACTTCTCCGCCACCACCTCCACCCTTCCCGCCACCACCGTCCTCGGTGCCGACATGACCTTCAAAACTCTCAACATCAGCACCGCCACTCCCCTCACCCTCGACGACGCTGAAAACTCCCTCACCCTCACCGGCGACCCCGCCATCACCGTCGCCAACACCTCCGGTGCCGTCACCCTCAACACCAACCTCTTCCTCACCTCTGCCGTCCCCACCCTCCACGTCGATAACACTGCAGGACTCACCCTCACCGGCCTCTTCTTCGCCGACAGCGCCACCACCATCACCAAAACCGGCACCGGCACCCTCTTCCTCACCCCTACTTTCACCGACCACAGCGCCAAATTTAACATTACCGGCGGCACCCTCGCCATCAACTCCGCCACTGCCCTTGGAGTTGCACCCGTCGCCTTCACCGCCGACCAGCTGCGCCTCGACAACGGCACCCTCCGCGCCCTCGCCTCCTTCCGTATCGACGACCCCACCCGCGGCATCACCCTCGGCTCCCAAGGCGGCACCTTCCAGGTCGACGCCGGCTCCACCCTCGGGATCGACACCACCATCACCAGCACCGGCACCCTCATCAAAACCGGCCTCGGCACCCTGGAAATCACCGAAACCGTCACCAGCACCGGCGGCACCACCCTCCGCGCAGGCACCCTTTCCCTCATCGGCGCGAACAACACCCTCCCCAGCAACCGCGCCATCACCTTTGATGCGGCCACCGCCACCCTCAATCTCAACAACACCAGTCAAACCGTTTCTTCCCTCACCTTCAACACCCACACCGGTATCGGAGCCATGAATCTCGCGATCACCGGCAACGGCGGAACCCTTATCAACAACAACAACAGCACCGCGACCCAATTCTTCACTGCCGATCAAGCCAAACCGCTCAACGTCGACATGAACGGCCTTTCCACTTACACCCACAACGGCTCCAGCCAGATCTTCAGCATCGGCCTCAATGCCGGCCCGGCAGCCCATTTCGCCAACGGCACCACTGCTGTCAGCACCGTCCGCCTCGCCCAGACCAACACCATCACCGCCTCCTCCATCCGTTTGGGGGACAACGTCGGCAGTTCTGGCGGCGGCCTCTCCACCCTCCTGCTCGGCCAGACGAACACCCTCAACGCCAACTCCTTCATGATCTCCAACTCACGCTCCAGCGGCGTCATCCGTTTTGCCGACAACCTCATCGACCCCACCGTCACCATCCGCGCCACCAACGGCACCAGCGCCGTTAGCAGTTGGACCATGGGCACGCTCAACAACTTTGAAAACTCCACCTGGACCTCCACCGCCAACTTCACTGGCGGCACCCTCAATGCGCTCATCACCACCCTTGCCCTCGGAAGCGTCAATGACCGGCAAGGAACCCTCAATGCCACCTTCACCATGGACCGGGGTCTCATGACCGTGACCAGCCTCAACATGGGATTCACCTCCGGCACTGACACCCGGAACCCCGGCATTCGCGCCGTCAATTCGGTCTTCAACCTCATCGGCGACGGCACACTAAACATCGCCACCCTCACCATGGCGCGCAACACTGCAAACGTCGCCAACGCCAGCTCAAACCCTGACGCCACCGCCACCTTCAATGTCTCCGCCGGCACCGCCAACATTGGCAGCGGCGGCATCCTGATCGGCCGCGCCGACACCACCGGCTACGACTCCATTGCCACGCTCAACCTCACCGGAGGCACCGTCAACGTCAGCGGCAACATCGTCAAAGAAAACACCGGCGTTGGCAACGTCAACTCGACCATCCGCCTGCAAGGTGCCACCCTCAACCTCAATGGCAACAACATCGGCGACGCCAGCCGCCCCATCGACAACCTTATTTTCATCAACGGCACCCTGCAAAACATCGCCCAGATCAACGGCGGCGGGGCGATCAGCAAAACCGGTGGCACCGACGACACCCTCATCCTCGCAGGCACCAACACCTTCACCGGAGCCACCAACGTCAACGGTGGTCGTTACCTCGTTCACGGCACCCACAGCGGAGGCGGAAGCTACACCATCGCCTCTGGAGCCACTCTTGGCGGTGATGGCTCCGTCAGCCTGGCCACCGGTCAATCCATCCAGTTCCTCGCCAACGCCACCCTCATTGCGGGCGATGGCAGCGGCCCCGCCAGTCACCTCAGTCTCACCACCAGCCTCAGCGGCTCGAGTTTATTTGACGATGCCAGCCTCGTGCAACTGCGAATCCTTGCCGATCCCGGCAGCGGCGGGACCGACCACAGCCTCGACCTCACCACCGCCGACACCCTCAACTTCAACGGCAACGTCAATCTCAACCTGGCCGACCTTCAGGTCCTTGATCCCCTCGGCCTCGCGCTTGGTTTCGTCGAAGGAGACACCTGGCGACTCTTCGACTGGGATGATGTCGCCACTGCAGGTTTCGGCACCGCAAATAACGTCTTTGGCGACTTCTTCCTGCCCACCCTCAACTCCGGATTCATCTGGGACACCAGCCAGCTCTACACCGATGGAACCATCACCGTTGCCGTCCCCGAACCCGGTCGCGCCTTGCTGTTGTTCATTGGCCTGACACTTCCGCTCCTCATCCGCCGCCGCCATCGTGCGCAAGACTGAGCCGGTCAAAAACTCGAAGGCGACATCCCTTTTAATTTGGGATGCGTCACTTCCACCAGCCGCCAGTCTCCCGGCTTCCAGCCCTCCTTTTGCCAGGTGAAGGTCCACGGCTCCTGCAAGTTGTTCACTTTGCTCATCACCATCTGGCTCAGTCCCGCCCCATTGCCCTCGATTCGTGCATCTCCCGTCACCGTGGCCGACAACCCATTTTCATCCTCAGTCACCACCACCTCCGTCGTTGTCCACTGCAAATCCAGCACCAAAAACCCCCGCAACAACTCTCTGGCAATCTCAATCGCATCCTCCGCATTGTTGCCCCACTCATCTTCATACTCGTTCGAAAGCATTCCTCCCACCTCGGCCCAATAACGCCCTCCCGCCAGATCAAAAAGTTCGTCATGACTCCGCCTCACCTGAGTCTCCGCCGACTGAAAAAACGGCATCGCCAGCCACCCGGCGATGGCCAGCACCAACACCGGCAATAATCTCAAAATGATGCGCATACAGCCTCTTCTCTACCTGACCTGACGCCCCATTGTCAAACCTCAACCTCAATGCGACCCTCTTCACGGCACCTCACGGACCAGCGCTCCACCTGAAGGCACATACCGCCGTGGTTGACTCCCCTTCAATTTGGCATCCATGAATTCCATCATCTCAACAAAGGCGCGATGGGTTTCGGTCACCTTCTTGCCTCCACGAGGAGCAACGTAACAATCCGTCAAAATTGCATGCGCATTCAACGGCAATTTGTCCCTGCCATAATAATTTTCCGCCTTCAATGTTCCATCCAAGACCCGACCGGGGAAACACTGGATCAAGGTATTCAGCCGCTCCGCTGGTGAAACGTTGTCATGCTCAAACCGAAACGCCAAAATCTGAAAATCCGGCTCCCTCTCCATCCGTGACCTCACCAGCTTTACCTCGGCCTTCGACATGCCGATGTCCGCCTTCACCTCATCCCCCAACGGCAGGCGCAACAACGAAGGCTGGCACACCACCGGAGCTGCAATCTCAGGAACCAATCCTGCCAGCATCACCGGAAACACACCCGTCACACAAAGCCCGACACATCCAATCCTCTCGCCCGGGTGTTGTTTGACAATGACCTCCCGGCAGAGGCCGGACAACCAGTCAACAATACGCCGGCTTGGCACGGAAGATAGATCCAGCCTGAACCCCTTCGACAGGGGCAGCACGATCGCATTTTTGACAAACACTGCACGGGACCCACTGCTCTGCTGTGAATCCCACAAATCCGGCACATACACATCATAACCTTTTGCCGCCATTCGCCTCGCCAGTTCCAACACGCTCACTGAAAGCGACGGCATTTCGTGCAACAACAACACCGCCCCTTTCCCCGGTTGTTTTGCACGTGTCACCAGGCAATCATGGCGAATACCGGCGTATTCGAAACTGAACGACTCGAACCGACGGATTTCTTCGGCTTTCTCCTCCTTCGTTTCGATCGGATTGCAACACTTCAAATCCGTGTGGGCACAAGAAACGATCCCCATCAGAGACACGCCCAACCAAACGATGCTCAACCATTTCATCATCGCTTTTGGAAGTAAAGTTGTGGCAGCGAAGTCCGCGAGCTCATTTCCTCAACGTCCACCCCCATGGTTTCCGCGCCCATCGCTCTCTCCCCTGCCCGGGGGGCTCTCCGCTGCGTCGGCGGTGCAAGGGCAAGATGCAACATCGCCGTCGCAAAACCGGCGAACTCTTCGGTCCAGATTCCTCCATGACTTTTCACCATGCTCGCCGGCATTTGGGTGATCCAAAAAGGAGTCCGGTTGTAAGTGTCCTTTTCATCCCCGGCCCTCATCAAATAATCCTTGTTGATCCCCCTGATCAAAATGCTGCCGTCCGACCTGACGTTGCTGCGATAATGCTGGTTGCTGGAAATCGCCATGACCCTGTCGTCCACGCTTGGGTAACCTGGATACCGGCGCACATACTCCGCTCTCGCCGTCCCTCCCGACGTTTCATTACTCTCCACCACCGAATGACTGAACAATCCCTCATTGTGCCCTGCGGTATGCCGGTGCGTGTAGTTCTGCGACTTGGTATAACCATCGCGTTTGTAATCGCTGCGGTAGTGTCCCGCGACGCCCGTGTTGCTGAATCGCATGATGTATCGTCCCACCACAATTCCTGTCGGAAACCAGAAACTGGTCGCCGAGTCCTTCTCCGAAGTGGCAGAAACGATCAACGGAAACCGATGATTCGATTCTCGACCATCCGCCTTCAACGCGAAACCCTTGTCCTTTTCGAGCGTTCTCAGCATGTCCACAAACTGCTTTGAAATGATCGACGTTTGCGCACTGTTCACCAACAGAATCAGATCCGCAGGGGGCACCACTTTTTCGCTTGATCCCGCACTCGCCACCCTCACCAGATTGCTGGCCATCGCCTTGTTGATCGCATTCTCCATCACAATGGCACCAAAGGAATGGCCGACAAAAATCACCCGGGAACTCGCAGGCCGGTGCTTCCTGGCTGAACCCGATAGATCATACAACGCATGAGTAATCCCCACCCCTTTGCCCACCCGCTCTGCCCGCGCCATGCCATGGTAAAAGTCCACCTTCATAGGTAATCCTGCCCAGGCCGGCAACTCCAATCCCACGGTCTTGCCGCGCCACCCCACATAGACTCCCATCACCTCCACCCCGGCCTTGCGATGCGCCGGATCTTCCCGCATCGCTTTGATGGTTTTCGTGAAATTCTTCAAATTGCCATTCTCCTCATTGTAGGGGCTGGCGTTGTTCTCCCATCCATGGGCAAAAACAATGAGATGGAAAATCTTGGCTCGCTTTGCCGCCTGCTCCACCGTTGCAGACACCATCCGCAGCTGTTCCAAACTGCACAATTCGCCATGATCATCCACTTCGACGAATCCCATGTAAGGACGACCATCCTCAGGATCTTTCCAGACGGCGGCATCCGTCTTTGACGTCTCTCCCATCTTCAAAGCCTCCGCCTCCAGCGTGGTTCTGAACGGCTTCGTGGACGTATAAACTGGCGAAGGCCCGGCACAGCTGCCAAAAACCATCACCGACATGACCGACCCAACCCATGGCCACAGTTTTAAAAAGTTTTTCGTTTTCATACAAGTCATCCAATCATCAAAACTTCAAACCCACTCCCACCTTCACCAGATCGCGCTTCACATAGTCCGGCGCATTTTCTCCATACTCATAACTCGCACTCACCGACATCGGCAGATACTTCCCCTTGTAAACCACCGACGCCTCGTGAAACACATGGTTGTCTCCCCCGTCGAAAAACGTCCGACCAATCAACTTGTAGACAAAATCCACTTTGCCAGGCAGCTTCAGTGGCTCACGAAACGACAGGGCCACTTCGATCCCATACCGCACCGCCCCTTCCGTGAAGTTGCTCAACACGTCCGAGAACTCCTCTGATTCACCCAACTCCAGCCCCACATCGGGTTTGACCGAAAGATAAGTAGACGGCAGCTCTTGTTCGACCGCCTCCTGAAACCCTGGAGCCGTCAGCTCGCCTGCCGCATATCTTCTGCGCGCCTCACGAATGTTCGCGTTGGTCTTCATCACCTCCTCGTTGTAGATGAACTTGCCATCCTCAATGTAAGTTCTGCCACCGATCCACAAGGTCCGGATTTTTTGGTCACTGCCGCCGCTGAACCACACCGGCAGTCCGATGGCCGGATTCCAATGCAGATCCAGCGTATAACGATCCAGGTCCCGCACCGCGTCCTCTTCATAAGTCACCCCCACCTTCACCAACTGGCTCGAATTCATCACCCTTCCAATGGTCGCAGGAAACGCCACAAACTCCCCGAGCAATTTGAATTTCCGACTGTCAATCTGATCCTCGTCCCCATCGAACCGATCCCAAGATGCCCCTGCCACCACGTGGAATCCAATGCCATCATTCGTGTTGGCCCTGAACAGCGGACCACCAATCCCCGGAAAATAAAACTCCGTGATCACCGCCGATTTGGTCATCCATGATTCTGATCCCGAATCATTCTGCCATTCGAACGTCGCAGGTCTCGCATTTCCCGGTTCACTTTCCAGATCGCTCTGAAGTCGCAAAATCATCACGAACTTTTCCTCCGTATTCGGGGTGCTGCTGAGTGCGGGGCCGTCGCTACCTCCAAGTGCCGGAAACACCAATCCGAATGGTGAATAGAGCGTTTCAGGAAAGGGCGCAGACAGCTCCCTCGCCTTCACTTCATTTTTCTGGCTCAACGGGAGTTCCTTGTCTCCAAACAACACCAATCCACGGCCCTCAAGATAAGCCCCATCCCACCAAGTCCCCATGTCACGAGTGGAAACTGCCGCCTCCTGTGACGTTCCAACATTCGCCACTGATAATATTAAACTCGCAATCAATAAGCTCCAATTACCGCAAACTTTAATCGCAAACATTAATTAGAAATAAGAAATACCCTTAAAATAATCAATAGAAAAGTTACAGCCCCGTCACAAAAAAACTGAAAACCCATGAACAAAACTTTACATCACACTGGCAGCAACATTTTCATCGCCACCTCCAACCATGGTGTTGGTGCATGTCGATCTGCACAAATCACCCGTGCATGCGCCGCCTTTTCCCTCAACGCCAGCTCAATCCGGCTGCGTGCGATATCAGGATGATTGCAGTCCTCGCTCAAATGCCCCAACACCACCTGATACAGTCCCGAATGCGCAATGTGCTCCACCAGTTCCGCCGCCTGATCATTGGACAAATGACCATGCTTGCCACTGATGCGCTGCTTGGTCGGCCAGGGGCGACGCGTGTCCTCATCCAGCAAAATCGCGTCATAATTCGCTTCCATGAACAGGGTATGCACACCGCCCAATCGATCACGGATCAGATTGGGCACATATCCCACGTCACTCAGCACTCCCAGGCGAGACTCATGATCACAAATCAAAAATCCCACCGGGTCCACCGCATCGTGCGGCACCGGAAAACACTCAATGCGCAGGTCTTTGAATTCAAACACCGAGCCCGTCTGCATCAGCCGCCAAGTAGGACTGCTTTTCACAAAATGATCCCGTAACGCCGCCTGCGTGTAGCTGGTGCTGAAAAGCGGTGCCTTGCTCACCCGGCAGAACACCTCCAGCCCCTGGGTATGATCCCCATGCTCATGCGTCAGCAAGATGCCATCCAGATCATTCACCGTCAGCCCCACCATCTCCAGACGCTGGCAAATCCGCCGAGAACTCAGGCCCGCATCGATCAAAAGACACGCATTCTCGCTGCGCAGCACGGCACAATTGCCCGAACTGCCACTGCCAAGAACCGTCAATGAAATCATCCCCGACCATAGGTGAAATGAGGTGGGAGAAAAGCAAAAAGCGAAATTCCCCCGCCTCTCAACCTTTCAGCACTTCCACCTTTCACCTCTCCCTCATTCATGCTAGTCTCCCTCCATGGCAGGCCTGCTGCGGCGACTCATGGTGATGGCACTGATCGCGGGAATTCTGGGCATCGGTTTCTACGTGCGCAGTGAATCATTCTCGCGCAAGTGGTGCGCCTTGGTGGTGGAACAGTGCGAAAAACGCAACCTCTTCCTCGCCCTCGACAACCTCACCCTCGACCCCATTGAAGGCGTTGTCGCCCATGGCCTCCGCGTCTACCACGATCAACAACGGCGTGTTCTGCTCGGTGAAGTCGACCGGCTCAATCTCGATCTCGATTATGGCAAAATGATCCGCCATGAGCTCTTCCTCGAAGGCATCGATCTCCACAACGCTGATGTCCGCTTTCCCGTCGACTCCGAAGATCCCCAGTCCGAAATCATCAGCATCAGCGACATGAACGCCGGCATGGTGCTCGTCGGCGACCGCATCGAAATGCGCACCGCAGAAGGCACCCTCTTTGGCCTGCGCATCCACATCACCGGCTCCATTCTCAAACCCCGCCCCCCCAAAGTCGAGGAAACCGAGGAACAAAAAGAAGACCGCCGCCGCAAACGTCTCGAGGCCATCCGTTCCAGGCGCGACCTCATCGTCAAAATCGCCAAAGGCCTGCGCCACTTCGAATCCGCCCAAGCTCCGCGCTTGGAAATCGAAATCAACGGCGACCTCGAAGCCTTGGAAGAAATGACGGCCACCATGCGGCTCAGCGCCAACGGCATGCGCCATCGCGACTACGTTTGCGAAGAACTCTCCGCCACCGCCACCTACGCCAGCGAAACGCTCGACATCTCCCGCCTCCACGTTCGCGATCATCTCGGCGAAATGGAAGCCTCCGCCACCTGGCGGCTCGGAACCGAACACGTCGATCTGCACCTGCAATCCAGCGCCGACCTCCCCGGTTTTGCATCCGCCCTCTTGCAAAACGACATGTTGCGCGAAGTGGTGTTTTACGAAACCCCTGATGTCGTCGCCGAAGGCCGGTTGCTGCTTGGCAGCGCCATCCCCCAGAACGCCTTCCTCCCTTTCGAAGGGGTCGCCTCCGTCCGCGCCGGCCGCCTCGCCACCCGGGGTGAACTCCTCGAAGGCCTCAGCATGAACGTCGGCCTGTCGACCGAAGGATGCTACATCCGCGACGGCATCCTCTCTCACAAAAGCGGCAGCACCACCTTCCAGGCCATGTGGCGTCACGGCGAAGGCGTCCGCTATCGTGCCGTGGTGCAGATGGACCCACGCGTGCTCATCCCGTTCGCACGAGATCACCAGTCGCGGGAAACGCTCCAGCGCTTTGAGCTCAATGAACAATCGCGCTTCTACCTCGAAATTGAAGGCGAAGGCGACGAGCTCAATCTGCAAACCTGCCGCAGCACCGGCCACTACGACCTGCGAAATTTTGTCTACCGCGGCGTCGAAGTCGAACACCTCACCGGCGAACTCGAAGCCGCCGGACGCGTTCACACCTTCCGCAACCTGAAGCTTCAACGCGAAGAAGGTGAAGCCAGCGCTGACCTCGTTCGCCACGACATGGATCAGAAGAAGGTCAGCTTCGAAGGCATCAAAGGCAGCGTTCACGTCGCCGAGGTCGTCAGTTGTTTCGCACCAAAAATCGCCACCATCATCGACCGCTACCGCATCGCCAAACCACCGCAAGTGACCATGGAAGGCGACATCTTCTATCGCAGCCCCGGCACCGACCTGACGGTGGAGTTTCGCTCTCCCGGCGGCTCCGGCGTCTATCCTTTTCAAGACAAGGGTTATGTCATCAACGACCCCGTCGGCGTCCTGAAATTCAACGACGGTTTGCTCAACTTCAACGTCACCGGCAATTACAACAACGGCCCCATGAGCTGCATCGGCAAGACCACCCTCAGAGTTGACGACAAAGCCTTCAACTTTGATTTCAAAGCCGCCTCCTTTCCCTACGAGGTGTTCGGCAAACCAGCACCCTTCAAAAACGTCAAAGCCACCGTCGCCAGTAAAGATGGTCGTCTCGATTACAACGTCAACTCCTCCTTATTTGGCGGTATTTTCACCGCCAAAGGAGAGGCCAGCGACCGTAAAAAACCCATGACCTACAACGGTGAAGTTGCCATCAGCGCCATCCTGTTCAAAGAGTTCGCGCGTGTCTATTCCCCCACCAATGACACCGCTGGAGATTTCACCGGACACATGAAATTCTCCGGCACACTCGGCGACTGGAAATCGCTTCGAGGAGAAGGAGCCCTCACCATTCTTAACAGCAACCTCTACGCGGTTCCCATCCTTGGCCCCCTCACCCCCCTCATCGCCGCCGTTCTTCCAAAACAGATGAAGAACTACAACGAAGCCAAGGAAGCCGACTGCACCTTCACCGTCGCCAACGGCTTCGCCACCACCGACAACATCGAAGCCGTGACCGGCGTCTTCAAACTCGTCTCCAAAGGCTCCGTCGACTTTCTTGAAAATCGCATCCAGTTCGAAGCCCAGGCCCGCCTTCGCGGACTTCCCGGCATTGTCTTTTTCCCGGTCAGCGAAATCCTCGAGTATGTCGGCGAAGGCTCCGTCGGAGATCCGATGTGGCGTCCGCGCTACTTCAGCAACACCCAGGAAAAAGAAGAGTTCCGTCAGCCCAACGAGGCCCCCATGACCCTCGCCGATCAAACCGAGACGACCGCCAAAGAGGAAGAGCCGCAAATCAAGTCCGCCCAGCCCGCCAGCCGTCAACCCGCCACCACCATGCGGCGAACTTCCAAGCCCAAAGTCACCGAGAAAAAAGCACCTCAACCCGCCAGCTCGCGCCCCGGTTCGGGAAGCTCCCGATTTAATAAACCCGGCAGCCCCTTCCGCATAGGAAAATAAACAGGCACGCTCAGTTCCCAAAAGCCTCCACCGCCGACTTTTGGAACGTTGTCCGCATCTCGCTCCCGTCAGAATTCGGCAAACCCGCCCTCTGAATCAACAATACCATCGCCAGCCCGCGCACCGGATCGATCCACGACTGGGTGCCATACGCCCCGCCGTGTCCAAAGCTGCCCTTGCTCAGCATCGCAGTCACTCCCTGCGGCTCATTGACGATATGAAACCCCAACCCCATGTGCATCCCCGGGGTAAAACTCACCTTCATGTCGCCCAGTTGATTCGTTGTCATCAACTCCAACGTCTCCGTCTTCACATACATTTTCCCATCCAAAGCACCACCGTTGAGCAACATCTGATAAAGCTTTGCCAGGTCACCCGCCGTTGAAAACAATCCTCCCGCCGGTGCCGGCATGCGATCCCGATCCGTCGGTTTGCGATCATTCAAAAAGCGGATCGTCGTCGGCTTCAACTCCCCACTCTTCTCATCCCTCAAATAAGAAACCGCCAGCCGCGCCGCCTGTGCCTCATCCAACCAAAATGTCGTGTCCTTCATCTCCAGCGGCCCAAACAAGCGCTCCTGCATAAAGTCCTCAAACGCCATGCCGCTCGTGACCTCCACCAATCGACCCAGCGTATTGATGCCCGGATTGTTGTAGCTCCACTTGCTGCCCGGCTCAAACTGCAACGGCTTCGCTGCATACACCTTTACCGCCTCGGCAAGCGTTGGCTTCGGATCGATGTTGCCCACCAACCCGCTCGTGTGTGTCAACAAATCCTTCACCGTGATCGCCCGTCCACCAGCCTGACCTTTGAACTCCGGCAGGTATTTTTCCACCCGATCATCCAACGACAGCTTGCCTTCCTCCACCATCATCATCACCGCCAGCGCCGTCATGGGTTTCGTCATCGAAGCAATCCAAAACAACGCGTCCGGTTCCATCACTCTCCCCGTCGACAGATCCGCCTTGCCCATCGCGTCCATCGCCAACGCTCCATCTTTGCCCACCACCAGCGTCACCGCGCCCGAAATCGTGCCATCGTTCACATAAGGCTGCATCGCTTGGCGAATGACGTCATTCCCTTTCACAGGCACCTCACCAAACATCAAAACCGGCATCACAGCCGAGACCAGCAAAGGCAAAAAAACAAAGCGCGAAATCATGCGCCATCTTGTCCGTCCCAACCGTTGGCTGTCAATCTTCCGTTCAAGAAACCAGTGGCAAATTTGGACTCACATCCGTCTCCAATGCCGACCGCAATCCCGCCCTCCAGCGATGCACCGCCGCGAATCCAATCATCGCCGCATTGTCCGTGCTGTAACGTGGTTGCGTCAGCTTGATCTCCACACTTTGCTGCCCACCGCGCTCCACCAATCGCTCGCGCAACCTCCGATTGCAACTCACCCCGCCACTCACGCTGATCAACAAAACCCCACACAACTTCGCCGCCCGCAGCGCCTTCTCCACCAACACCTCGATCACCGCCTCCTGGAACGAGGCACACACATCCTTCAAGGTCTGCGCATCCTTTAAATCAATCTTCGGCAAATGATAAAGCACCGCTGTTTTTAAACCGCTAAAACTAAACTCCAGGTTCCCCGCCTCCATCATGCTGCGCGGAAATTCAAATGCCTTCTTATCCCCCCCAACCGCCAGCTTGTCGATCTCTGGTCCCCCAGGATACGGCAAACCCAGCATCTTGCCCACCTTGTCAAAAGCCTCCCCGGCCGCATCATCTCGCGTGCGCCCCAACAGCTGATAATCGCCCACCGCTTTTACGTGCAGCAACATCGTGTGCCCCCCGCTCACGATCAACGCCACATGAGGCGGAATCGCCATGCCCAAGTCTTCATCACTCCCGCCATAGCCCATGAACGGCGACAACAGATGCCCCTCAAGATGATTGATCGCCAAGTAGGGCTTGTCCTCTGCCAACGCCAGCGCCTTCGCCATCGTGCTGCCGATCAACAACGAACTCACCAAGCCTGGACCACTCGTCGCCGCAAACGCCGACACCTCCCCCAGCTTGACCCCTGCCGATTCCAGCGCCTGTTCGCACAATTCACGCATGTGCATGATGTGATTCCGCGATGCCAGCTCCGGCACCACTCCGCCATAAACCCGGTGCGCCTCAATTTGCGTCACCACCTCACTGCTCAACACCCGCCCGTTCAGATCCACGACCGAAGCCGCCGTTTCATCACAAGACGTCTCCAACGCCAATAAACATTCCTTCATCATTTCTATCTCGCCCCACCTCAAGGTTGTTTTTTCGACTCTTCAACCGGCGCTTTGACCTCTTCTTTTGGCGGATTTTTGAACTGATCGTAAATCATCAACCCCTTCAACACATCGGCTGCACGCTCCAGTTGTTGATCCCCCAACTTCGCCAAGTCCAATGCCCGCGCCTCCCCCTCCGAACTGTCCGTCCTCCAACGCATCACCTTCACCTCCTCATCATGCGTCAGCGAACACACGATGTTCGGAACCACGCCGTTCTCATGAATCGTGCGATGACTCGGCGTGTAATACTTCGCCGTGGTCACCCGCATCGCCGCCCCATTCGGCATCGGCAACACCGTCTGCACCGAACCTTTTCCAAAACTCGTCGTGCCCACAATGATCGCCCGTTTCAAATCTTGCAAAGCCCCGGCCACCAGTTCCGAGCCACTCGCGCTGCCATGATTGATCAACACCGACACCGGATATTGACGCGCCTTTTTCCCTTCCCGTGATGGTGTCCGATACGGCGGCGGATTCTGCGAAGCCACCCGACCCTCCGTCGTCACCACCACCGTGTTGTCCGGCAAAAACTCTCCGCAAACCGCCACCGCCGAATCGATCAACCCGCCCGGATTGTTGCGCAGATCCAGCACAAAAGCCTGCATCCCCTGTTTCTCCAACTCATCCAGCGCCTTCGACAAATCAATCGCCGTGTTTTGTGTAAACTCGGTGATCCGCGCATACCCAATCTTCCACGTCCCGGCCATCCGCTCATGCAACAACATCGCATCCTGCACCGTGCTGTGCTGCATCGCCACCCGCACCAGATTGAAGTCCAAAAACTGCTTCGTGCCGGGACGCCTAACCGTCAGCCGCACCGCCTCGCCCGACTTCCCCTTCAAATGCTGCACCGCCTCCATCGTGCTCATGCTTTCCACCAACACATCACCAATACGGATAATCTCATCATTGGGCATCACCCCCGCCTTCGCCGCCGGACCATCCTCCTGCACTGTCACCACCGTCAGCGACCGGTCCCTCAACGCAATCGTGATCCCCACCCCCTCGCTCGTGTCCCGCTGCTCGCGCTGCATGTCCTCAAACAAACTCCGCCCCATGTATTGGCAATGCGGATCAAGCTTGCTCAACATCCCCTCCAAAGCCCCCTCCACCAATTGCTCATACGTCACCTTGCCCGGGTCCACATAATTTTGACGCACAATCTCCATCGCCTGCGTCAACAACTCCAATTGCTTGAACGCCGAATCCTCCTGCGGTTTCGCCCCCTCCGTCTGATCCTGATCCTGACCATCAACCATCGCCGTCAGCGACATGACAACAAGGGCAACGACAACACGTGAATGAAGGGTATAAAAGCGCATGCGAACAATCCGGTCCGCCTGATGCTATCACAAAGGCGACGCGCAGAAAGCAGAAAGGCAAAACTCCTCGTTCCCAGTAGAGGATTGGATTTGGCATTGCCATCGCCCAATTTTTCATTTGTATTGCCCTATGGCCGACATTCCTCCACCGCTTACCGCGATCGGACCCTCTGAATCCGAGAAGAACACCAAAAAAATTCTTCTTGGCTGTGGTGGTTGTGCGTCCCTCGCCCTCCTAGGCATCGGAATCTTCGTTTTCGGCATCATCATGATCGTGTCCACGGCCATGAAATCCACCGATGCCTACAAACAAGCCTACCAGATCGCTGTCTCCTCCCCGGATATCCAAAGGGCCCTCGGCACCCCCATCAAAGACGGATTTCTACCCACCGGTTCCATCAAAACCAACAACGGCGTCGGAAATGCCGACTTCAACATCAAAATCTCAGGTCCCAACGGCGAGGGAACCGTCCAGGTCAGCGCCCACAAACCCGCCGGAGGCCAATGGACCTACCAGGTGCTCGAATGTTCCCTTCCTGAAAGCGGTCGCATCATCAACCTGATCCCCGCGCAGGCACCGAGCGAGTGATCTAAGCAACTAAACGGGTCGCAACCCCTCCCTCATCGCCTCCATCGGCACCGGATCACCGAACCAGTGACCAAACGAAATCGCCCCCTGGTGCAACAGCAGCGCCAGTCCGTCACACGTTTGCGCCGAAGCCTCCTTGGCCGCCGCGATCAACGGCGTGTCGCCCTCCGCCCGATACACCATGTCATAAACAAAATGACGAGTGCGCAACCTGCCAAAATCAAACAGCCCGTCGCCCCCCTCCTTCATGCCCATCGGCGTCGCATTCACCACCAAGTCCACATCCCCCAACGCTGCATCCACTTCTTCCAGACTCAATGTCTCCACTGGCACCGATCCATTCAACTCACGGCAGCGATCACGCAATCCACTCAACTTCTCTACACTCCGGTTTGCCAGGCACAATCCACGGCAACCTTTTAGCGCCAACTGCAACGCCACCGCCTGTCCCGCTCCCCCTCCTGCACCCACCACCAGCACCCGCAGTTCCCTCAACACACAACCAAATGCCTCCTGCATCGAATTCACGAATCCCGGCCCATCACTGTTGTAGCCAAACAACCGATTTTCTCGAATCGCCACCGTGTTGACCGCTCCGAGCTTCTCGGCCAGATCGTCCACCACATCCATCGCCTCCAACGCCTCAAACTTGTGAGGAATCGTGCAATTGACCCCCACAAACCCGTTCTTCGCCAGCAGCCCCAACGCCACTTTCACCTCCCCCACCGGCACATGCACCCGCACATATTGCATGTCCAAACCCCGCGCCGCCAGCGCAGGATTGTGCATCTGCGGCGAACGCGAATGCGCAATCGGATCCCCAATCACCGCCACCCTTGCCGGAGGTTGTAATGAAGCCCCCACCTCCGACCAGCGTCGCAGATCATCCAAAGTATAAAAATCAGCCGCACTCATATTCAAAGCGCAGCGATGGCCTTCACTTCGTCCAGCAAACGACCCAAGCGCGCCAGCACCCGAGGTTTGCCCAAAAGGATCATCATCACCTTCACATCCGGACCACGTGTCTGACCACTCAACGCGAACCGCAGCAACGGCATCAACGCCCCCGCCTTCACCTTCTGCTCCGTCGCCACCACCGGCAATGCGGCTGCGATGGCTTCCTCGTCCCATTCCGACTGCGTCAGTCCATCCAGCAAAGCCTGCGCCAGGGTCGCTGCCTGCGCATTCGCCGCCAGTTTCTGCTTCACCTCGTCCTCATACGGAAAATCTTCACGGAAAAAGAAATGCACCCACTCCGGAAACTCGCTCGCCAGACTCACCTTCTCCTTTACACAATTCAAGACCTTCGCCGCAAACGACAACTCGCCCACCACCAGCCCTGCCTTCTCCAAATACGGCAGCGCATAAGCCAGCAACGCTTCATCACTCAACAGGCGCAAATGCTGCTGGTTCACCCACACACACTTCTTCATGTCGAACCGCGCATTGCTATGATGCACCGCTCCGATATCAAACCACTCGCGTGCTTCGTTCACCGTAAAAATTTCTGCCTGATCTTCCTTCGGCGTCCATCCCAACAGACACAGATAATTGAACACCGCCTGCGGCAAAAAGCCCGCCTCGCGATATCCATCCACACTCGCCCCTTCATCCCGCTTGCTCATCTTCGAGCCATCCGGATTCAATAACAACGGAATGTGCCCATACCTCGGTGGCTCCTTCCCAAACGCATGGAACAGATCAATGTGCTTCCACGTGTTTGAAATGTGGTCCTCCCCGCGCACCACATGCGTGATCCCCATCTCCAGATCATCGACCACGTTGCAAAAGTGGAAAATATAACCCCCATCCGGCCTGCGCACCGTCATGTCCGGCTCCTCCGTTGCTGCAAAGTTGATGTCCCCGCAAACCAGATCCGGAATCGTGATCGGCTGCCGACTGAATTTGAACCTCACTGCTCCATTGTCTTCCGTGTAAACCCGACCCGCCGCCTCCAGCAACGCCAGATACCGATCATAAATCTCCTTCCGCTCACTCTGGTAATACGGACCAAAATCCCCCCCCACTTCCGGCCCTTCATCCCAGTCCAAACCCAGCCAGCGCATCCCGTCAGTGATTGCCTGCATCGCCTGATCGGTATTGCGCGCCGCATCCGTGTCCTCGATCCTCAACACCATCTTGCCACCCTCACGACGCACCAGCAGCCAGTTGAACAAAGCCGTCCGGGCACCGCCGACATGCAGGTAACCCGTGGGAGAAGGAGCGAAGCGAACACGAATGGAAGAACTCATTCCCCCTATTTCGACCCGCCCCCGGCCAAATTCAACCGCCAACCACACAACAAGCCTTTATGTTACCCACCCACCTGCGCAGGTCGACCTCGCGACCCGCTCGAAAAGACTATTGGATAGACCGATGCAAGCGCTTCAGTTCTTCTTGAGTCGCAGCATCGAATCGATCCACTGGCACTTGAAAAACTTGCCCATCCGATCGTTTAAACTCGCCGACAGAACCCTCGGCATTTACAAAGCCCGTTAAAATCGCGTTCAAAACCCTTCCATCGGCCCCTTTCCAATCTCGTGCTGGGGTTGGCAATTCTGCCAAAGCGACCGCTGGTGGTGAATTGGAATTTCCGCTTGAAATTTCGACTGGCGCAACAGGAACAGAAACATCTTCTTCCGCCGTCTCAATCTGCAATCCCCCTTCCTCTGCCTTTTCAAAAAATCCAGCCAGCAAATCGCGTCCGTCCATGCCCTCCACTTCTTCAACGAGGCCCGCGCGGGCATCGCCCCCGAGTTCCGCCAACTTTCCAGACATCGCCCGCTCATAAAGCAACGCCCCCCGAACTCCCACTCCCAAAGTGACAGGCTTCACTTCCAGATGATGCGCCAGTTCCTGTGCGCTACGCCAAGCAGCTTGGCAGATAAAATCTTTGGCGTCGTCGGAAAACTTTCGCAACTCCGGCACATGCACGAGGAAGACGCATTTCTCTTTGGTCAGCAAACAATAGGTCAAGAACTGCCCCTTCGACAAGGAAACCACCGGTTTCTTTTTGCCTTCTTCTACTCCCATCTCCCGATAGGCGCTGATCAAAGTTGAAAACTGTTCCGCCAACTCCTTGGCCTTCGCCGTATTGCCATGCGCCACTCCACCGCTGGCACCAACAATCAACCGGTCCGCCTCCTTAAAAGCCTTCATCGAAGGCTCATCAACCACCATCGAGCTGTCCGTATTCGCGCCCGCTTTGGGTCCAATAAATGCCAGAACAGTGCCCCCAATGGCCAAAAAACCGAGAAGCATCATCCAACCCGATCCCGTGATGAAGAAAAAGGTGTGCTTTTTCCGCAATAAGACTGGTTGTCGCGTCCTCGGATCAAGCAACGTCTGTTCTGTTGTTTTCCCTAGAGATTTGGCATAAATCCAGACCATCATGGTGGCTCCCCAAACCGCCGCAGCCAAGCTCCATTGAGACCCCCACTCCAAGTTCAATGAATCCTTGGTTACGCCACTCAATACGAAGCCCGCAATGAAGCCGAAGATGGCCGCGATTGGAATTAGAATACCGTGTCCCGTCCAGATGATCATAAAATTTTAGAGTCCGATTTGCGCAATCAGACAATCAAAATCTCCCATGCTTGTCCACCAATTTTGCATGAACTCATTCACTGATTCCTTAACCCATCGCCATATTTTGAGCCCAATGTGTTGAACTTGTCACTTCTGCCTCAAGCCATTCCGCCTTGCGCCAGCCGCCGTCTTGGGCTAAGGAACTGCCGCCAGAGTAGTGTCAGTGCCAGATTAACGTTGCCCCTTTCAAGAATGATTTGTTTGTCCCTTCCCCGAGCCGCTGCCGTTTTCACTTTCGTTCTCGCCGGTTCCCTTCTCTGCCAGCCTCAAGCACAGGCCAGCCCCTCCAGAGTCATTGTTCGCAGTGCCTACTCTCCTTCCGCTGGCATTCAAAGCGGCGAACCCGCCAAACCTTCTCCCATCTCAGGCTCCGTCGCCAAACCACGCCCCAGCGTCGTCAGGCCCGGTCCGCTTTCCACTGTCCCCCACTCCTTCACCCCACGCACTGGCTGGAAACAAAACATCGTCGCCACGGTCTTCTGGGTCGGTGAACAACCCACCCAAAACAACCCCACCCCCAACTGCAAAAGCTCCTGGGACACCGCATGGATGGACAACTTCGGCGGATACGACGATCCCGACATCACCAACCGGACCCACGGCTACCGCCCCGTCAACTTCATCCCCAAACAAAACCCCTTCTACATCGCCCTGCCCTACAACGACGTCATCAACCACGCCACCACCAAACCCGAGGCTGCCAAAGTCATCCCCTGGTTCAAAGAAACCTTCAAACGCCACGGCAAATCCGTCTGCCACAACCGCTGGCTCGCCATCCGCCACGAAGGCCGCGTCGTCTACGCCCAATGGAGCGATTGCGGACCTTTCGTCACCGACGACGCCCCTTACGTCTTCGGCGACGCCCCACCCGTCAACACCAGCAACAACGGCGCAGGCATTGATCTCTCCCCCGCCGTCCGCGACTATCTCGGTTTCACCAGTGGAAAAAAGGTCGACTGGTGTTTCGTCGAAGCCCACGAAGTCCCCGATGGACCATGGAAAGCCCTTGGCACCAACAATCCTTTCTCCAAAACCTGGGTCAAAGACCCCGAGCCGATCTTTCAAGGTGCTTTCATCGCCAAGACCTGGGTCAAATCCAAATCCAGCACAAGCCCTTCCAAATCGCGCAGCAAAAAGCTCGCCGCCAACAACGGCCTTCCCGGTTTCACCCTGAAAAAAGCCCGTAAATCCGAAGGCTAGCAAAACGTAGAAGGCTCGTCCCGAGCCTTTCATTCGTTTCTTATCTGGGCTCCCATTGTCATCCCGGAAGATCCATGCCCAGATCTCAAGCCGAGTTCATCCTTCCGCCTTCATCCTTCATCCTTTCGCTTCTTGTCCCGCGTGATCATGCACATCGACATGGACGCCTTCTTCGCGTCCATCGAACAGCGTGATCACCCCGAATACCGGGGCAAACCCCTCATCGTCGGCTCACCCCCCGATCAACGCGGCGTCGTTTGCGCCGCCAGTTACGAAGCCCGACAATTTAAAGTCCGCTCCGCCCTGCCCTCGCGCACCGCCGCCAAACTCTGCCCTCAAGGCATCTTCGTCCGCCCGCGCATGGACGTCTACCGTGCCGAGTCCGCCCTCATCATGGACATCCTCCACACCTTCGACCTCGACGTCGAACGCGTGTCTGTCGACGAAGCCTACCTCGAACCCCGAAATCTCGTAACACAAGACGACCCCCTCACCACCGCCGCCCAGCTCGCCACCAACATCAAACAACGCATTCTCGACGAACGTCACCTCACCGCCAGCATCGGCGTCTCCACCAACAAATTCCTCGCCAAACTCGGCAGCGATTTTCAAAAACCCAACGGACTCACCGTCATCCGCGACGAAGACAAAATCGCCCTTCTTCGCCCCCTCCCCATCCGCAGCATCCACGGCGTCGGACCCGTCACCGCCGCCACCCTCGAGAAACATCAGCTCCACACCATCGCCGACCTCCAGGACACCAAGCTGAACCTCGACCTGCTCATCGGCTCTTTCGCCACCACCCTCAAAGCCCGCGCCATGGGCGAAGACGACCGCCCCCTCGACCTCAGCGATGAGCGCAAAAGCATCAGCGCCGAAAACACCTTCCTCACCGACACCGACCATCGCCCCACCCTGCGCGCCGCCCTCAAGGAAATGGCCACTGATGTTGCCCAAACCCTCTCAAAACACGGCCTTGCCGCCCGCACCGTTCAAGTAAAGGTCCGCTACAGCGACTTCACCACCCTGACCAGGCAGATTCGCGTCGAAGACTCCATCACCGATCCCCAAGATATCTACCGCCTCGCCTGTCACCTGCTAGCCCGGCACCAATTGGTCACCCAACCTCTCCGCCTGATCGGAATCGGACTCTCCACATTGGTCAATCCCACCCGCAATCAGCTGGTTTTACCCTTGGATTTCTAAAATAAGTGACCTCGAGGCAATAATTTGTTAAATTTTTAAAAAAATCAGCTTGTCTTAAATAAGCGCTGATTATAATGTTCTCTCGAACACCGCGAGACGCAGTGTCCCATTCGACATCATCATTCATTCCGACTCCACCCCATCGCTATTGTCCTCTTATGAAACCACTCCGTCACTGGCTCCTCCGCCTCCGCCCCCTGTTCCTCGGCCCCCGCAAAGCCACCCGTCGTTTTGCCATCATCGAATGGGACCTTCCCGAGCCAGACGGCTCCCCCTCAAACCGCCGTCGTCATTGAACCAGTTTCAGCGCCATGATCATCAACACCGATGCTGTCAATCAAGCTGGAACCAGCGGTTCGATGGCCGCATAAATATCCTGATTGGCCCTCTTTGCCTCCATCATGTCATAGTCGAGTTGAAATCCCAGCCAGAATTCTGGTGTGGTTCCAAAGCTACGCGCCATGCGTAGCGCCGTATCTGCCGTCACCGAGCGACGGCCCTTCACCAGTTTCGTCACGCGGCTATGGGGTAACCCAGTGGCAACCGCGAAACGATATTGACTGATCCCCAGCGGCTTCATGAACTCCTCCAAGAGCACTTCTCCGGGATGAATGTTGTCCAGTGTTTTGTCCATTTGTTTGCCCTTTTTCGAGACGCACAAGCCGTGAATTTATTTCATCTAGCCCGACAAAAATTGACTACTTCCTAAAACACAGCATCGCACCCAACCCACCGCAGGCAAGCGACGCCCAGAATCCGATCTGAAAAGTCACCACCAGCAACGCCACCTGCTCCACCTGCAACTGCTGCTGAATGTCCGACTGTGCCATCAACAGCAAAGCCACCGCTGACACGCCCGCCAACACTCCGGCAAATCTCCAAAAAAACAGTGCCACCACACCGCCACCGACGGCCACAAGAAACGCCGCCAGCACCCAGCGATTGCCTCCCGTTCGACCATCTTCCTGGATCTGCAATCGCAATCCACCACTACCTTCACCCTGGCGCTTCAAAAAATCCCCAAACGGCAGTTCGGTCTCCATCTTCGTCCCAAAAGCCGCCTCGTAACCGGTCAAGGTTGCCACCGGTCTCCCCTTGCAAGAAAACTCCACGAACGGTAAAAAAAACACCGCCGCCATTGCCAGCAGGGTCAGAGGTCCAATGGGAAGGCGCATAAAAATTTCAAACCACTTTAGACCCGTCCAGCCTCAAAATGGACCAGGCAGGAAAGCTAGTGTTTCTCTTCTTTCTTCTCACCGTCTCCGGCATGATCCTTGTCATGACTATGGTCGTGGTCGTGGCCCTTGTGATCATCGCCATGACCGTGGTCCTTGTCACCATGAGAATAAAGCTTCTTGGTCGACGACCAGTCATGCTGTTCGCAAGAAGTCACGAACACGGCGGCTAAAGCGAGAGAGGCGGCAAGGACTTGAATCTTCATCAGAAAAAAATGGAGCAGTGCAGGCACACTAGCGATCAATTCGCGCTTCGCAATGTGAAAAGCGCAAAAGCCAAATGGTCAAAATTCTCCACGAAACACACAGCGTGCCGTCGGCGTTTCGTGAATCACAATCTCACACAACCCGGGCAACTGAGGCGATAATTTCCGCCAGAACCACGCCGCCATCCATTCAATGGTCGGATTCTCCAATCCCTCCACCTCGTTCAAATACGAATGATCCAAAATCTCCAGCAACGGATTCATCGCCTTGGAGATTTGCGCGTGATCATACACCCAGCCAATCTTCTCATCCACCTCACCCTCCACCGTGATCTCCACCTTGAAACTGTGCCCGTGCATGCGTTTGCATTTGTGATCCCCCGGCAGCGACGGAAGGGTCTGGGCGGCTTCAAAACGGTAATCTTTAACGAGACGGCAGCGCATGATGATAAGTTCGTGAACCCCGTCCCTAATGGAAAAGCCTCCCCGCTGCAACTCGCAGTTTAAGGAGCAGGGACATTCCTGTCCCTCGATTCGTCTCCCTCACCATTCATCAAAAATCTTCCCCATTTTCCTCACTCCACCGGCGTCGCCTTCGCCGCCCGCAATTCCTCCGTGACCCCGGGCAGCAACCCAAACGACACCTTGCTGATCTCGCCGCCAAACGCCGCACTCTTCGGAAATTCTTTCGCCGGCAACACCGCCGACCTCTGGCCCACCGCCAGTTTCCCCGGCAGCCTGCGCGGAAACCCTCCCTCCATCGGTGCATAACCATGAGCATCGCGACCCGTCACCCCAACATCCAGACTTCCGTCCACCCCCATCAATGCACGCAAACTCACCTTCCCGTCTTCCAGCGCCTTCTCCGCCACCAAGCTCGTGCGCAACCCATCGTAATTGACCGTGAACGACGGCTTCCCGTCCTGCAAATGCACCGCAAATCCCATCCGCGCGTCACCTGCCGAAATCAGCGTCCCATTTGCATCCGAAAGAGCCCGATACTCAAACACCAACTCCATATCGAATCCCTTGCCCGTCACATCCGGCAACGACTCCGCAGCAAATTCATCGCCCGCCTGCAACCAGTAAACCACCGCCCCATCCGCCGAAGCATCGTAATCCACCTTTTCCATGGCCCGCGAATAAGCCGCCCAATCCTTCGGCACCAGCGCCGCCAACCTTGCCTCCAAAGCCGCATGCTCAGGCGCATTCGGCACATTGTTCAACGAACTCCCCACCGTCGACATGTCATGCAATTCTTCCTCACCCTTCTCATACCGATCAAAACTCCAGTTCTTGTCCACCACACGAATCGACCGATCCTCCGGCAAACCCGAAGCGATCAGCACCGGCCTGTCCCAAACCGAATTGGCATCCTTCAGTAACGACACCAAACTCTTCCCGGCAACTCCCGGCGGCAATTCCAAATCCCCAACGACCTCCACCAGCGTCGGATAAACATCCACCAAACTCACCGAAGCCGACACCGGCTTTTCACCCACCGTCATCCCCGGGACCGCGATGAACAACGGCACCCGACCCACCGTTGCCAAACGCGGCACCCCCATCACCACGATCACCGTATCCGCCATTCGATTCCCTTTTTCCAATGCATCCATCAGCTTGCCCAAGCCCGCATCCAAGTCCCTTTCGCCTTCCAATCCCACCACACAGAAAAACGGCACGCCATGATCACGCGTCACAAACTTCACCGCCCAGTCAATCGTCTTTTTGTCATCGGACACCCCAAAAAATCGCTCATCCCAGGCCGCCACCAAATCATACCCCACCGGCATCTCCTTCTGAACCTTCACCATCTTCGGACGAGCAAACACCTTGCCACTTCCTCCGGTCACAAATCCACCCTGACGAAACAACTCCGGCAACGATGGAATCTTCTGCAACAGCAACGCCCGCCGCCAATCCTGAACCTCCGTCACCACTCCATTTGCCCAGGGATACGTTCCCGTCATCACCGCCGTTCTCCCCGCATTGTCCGATTTGCAGGGCGGATAGGCCGACAAAAACGCGGTCGACATCCCATTCAACTTCACCAAATTCGGGTTCTCGTCGGACACCAGCGCATCGCTCCATCCCTCCACCAGCACCATCAACACATTCGGCCCTTTCTCCCGCAAAGCCTGCGCCTTCATCACCTCCCCAGGCACTTTCTCTTGAGCCTGCGCATGTCCCGACACCAAGAACAAACCCAAACCCACCCACGTCGCCGCCATCAAAAACAGCCTCGTCCTGATCATCCAATTCTTCGTGAGGTCGCTGCGTCGCATGTGTATTGCCTCCATTGTAATCAGATCACGACGACCGCCAGCGAAAAAACACATTACCGCTCGCCACCCTTCGCCAGCACCATTCGAAATCCCACCGTATCCGACCGTGCATTTTCCATCATCCCAATGCGTGCCGACGACAACAACTCATCCGCATTCACCGTCCGCCAGTTGCCACCCCGCACCGTGCCCATCACCGGCTTCTTCCCGTCCTTCGACCCCTCCTCACTTTTCAATGCCGAACTCCCCCCAAAATCGTTCGACACCCACTCACTCACATTCCCCGCCAAACCCAGAAACCCCTTCGCCCCCGGCGGCATCGCCGCCACGCCCGACGGACCCGGCTGCCGGTCATCATATCCCGCAATGAACTCCTCGCCCCCCATGCGCCGCCCATACGACTCATCCGCAAAATTGTCCACCATCCGCGGCGGCGGCCACTCATAACCCCACGGATAAACCCCACGAATCCGCCCGTTCCTCTCCGCCGGATCTTTCCCACGTTCCAACGGCAACCCCACCGCCCGGCTCCACTCCTCATCCGTCGGCAACCGATACCGATCCGCCACGCCGATCAAACCCAACTCCCGTTCCCGCTTCGTCAGCCACTCGCAATACCTCACCGCCTCCTCCCGCGACACTCCCGCCACCGGAAATTGCGCCTGTTTCGGCTGATTCGCAATCTGCGTCGGCCTGCGCACATTCGTCTCCTTCGCAAACTCCATGTAATCCCGCCTCCGCGTCTCCGTCGCGCCCATCAGCACTTCCCCCAACGGCAAAAACCGCAACCCCATCGAATTGCGCCACTCCCGCCCAAACGTCACACTGCGCCTCACATCCATGTCGCCAAACAACTCCAGCATCTCATTCTCCACCAGCGTCCCCTCCAAAATCAAATCCGTATACCCGTCGCCACGCAGTTCAAACTCGACCGGCCCCGTCTTCACCCGCGAAATCTCCAGCGGCGTCAGTCCCAGCAATTCCCCCGACTGAAATACACTCACCCCCGGCGGATTCGACTGCACCAGCACCCCGCCATACCCCTGCCGCTCGACCCTCAACGAAAACGCCTGCCAGTCCGTCGGCTCATCATCCGCATCCGCTGGCGGCGGACTCTCCGGCCCCCTCATCTCCGTCGACACCCCCTCCACAAACGGCAGCGTCTCCAGCTCATAATGATGCTCGGTCGCCAAAAGCCCCTTCTCCCGATCCGCATCCGTCAACCACGACCGAAACGCCTCCGCATCCGCCGAAGGCACCACCACGATATAAGCCGCATTCTTCTCTCCACGGATCACATAAGGCACAACTCGACCCTCAAACGTCCGACCACTCGCCTTCAAGAACCCATCAAAAAACCTCATCTCCACCGGCCGCTCACTCGCATGCCCGTTCTGTCTTGGCAAGAATGACATCCCCAAACTGTTCATCCACCTCTCCCCCGGTTGCGGCAGCTTCGACTCCTCCATCTTCACCTCATAAGTCGCCGGTTGTTTCTTGTTCGCCGTGAACTCAATCTCCTGCATCCGATACCCCGACATGCGCATCTGGTAAATCGCCGCCACCCCCTCCAGCGGATTCAACCCCAACGGCGTCACCCCCAGCTTCAGTCCGTTCGAATACACCTCCACCCCCGTCGGCAGCGACTGGATCGTCAACAACGGCTGCGTCCGATGCATCGCCGTTGTGATCCGTTCCCCCGCATTCATCCAGATCCCCAATCCCACCGCCAGCACCGCCGCCAGACCAATCATCGCCATCTTCCACTTCCGCAACGAAGCCCCATCCCGCACCCGCTCGCCCCGCAACGCCAGCGCCATGTCCCCCGCACTCGAAAACCTCTCCGTCGACCGCTGCGCACAGGCCCGGCAAATCACCCGATGCAACAACCGCCACTGTTCCAATCCCGTCCCCGACTCCCGCGCACTCGGCAAATCCGGAAAATCCAGCCGATCCTTCCCCGTGCTCGCCTCATACAACACCATCCCCAACGAAAACACATCCGACTGCGCCGTCCCCGGCCCTTCCGGTGCCACAAACCCTTCCGTTCCCACAAAACTCCGCTGCCCCAACAACGCCACCAACCCAATATCCGCCAATCGGCACACCCCATCAATGAACACCAGATTCGAAGGCTTCACATCGCGGTGAATCAACCCCTGCCCATGCATGAAATGCAACCCCTCCGCCACCGTCTCCCCAATCTTCAAGCACGCCGCCGACTTCACCCTGCCCTCTTTCCTCAACAACGCCGTCAACGTCAGCGGCCGATACGTCTCCGCCTTTATCTCCCGCCCCTCCTCCACATCATCCGCCAGCTCCATCACATAATAATAAAACCCCTCCTCATCATTCCTCCCCACCTGCAACACCGGCACCAATCCCGCATGCCTCCTCGACACCGGCTCATACTTCTTGATCGCCTCAAACTCCCGCTCAAACGCCTCCACGTAATCATAGTCCGACCTCCACACCACCTTCACCGCCCGCATCACTCCTGTCACACTCTTCGCCAGCCACACCTCCCCATACGCCCCCCGACCAATGAGTTTTAACGTCTCATGATCATGAATGCGTGGTCGCGAACGGTCACTGGCAGTCGAAGGATTCAAAACAGCAAATCAACAAGCAAACACTACGTCCCATCCAAGCCCAAACCATCACCCATTCAAAGCCCAAAATCACTTGCCTGAGCACCAAAGGTGCGCCCCACGACAGCCTGGGGCACC